>NZ_JAVRCA010000019.1:0-17121 GCF_034530995.1 Nostoc sp. DedQUE04
CCCAGTCCCTAGTCCCTACGATTAATTCAGAAATCAAATCGGATTGCTATAGAGACGGCATATTTCTGACCAAGATTTAACTTAGACAGATAAAAGTACTTGGTATCGGTACTTTTGTCTAGATTAGTTACTACCACAAAAAAAACTGTCATAATTACAATCAGGTAAATAATCACTTGAGAAATATATTAAGAATAGCGATTCAATAATTTTTTCACGCTAATACTAATTCTGCATGAAGATGCACATAATAAGACCCCCCTGTAGTCCCCCCGATGCCTTGGGGGGACAGCGTAGCTGGGGGGTAAATATATGCAGCTTTACAAAGAAACGGTATAAATTCTTAAATATTATTAGAAATTGAACTATTTTCTGCAAACAACAATTTCAAAAAACGTGAGATATATTTTTGATGTATTTTTTGGTATTTATAGTTGAAATTGTTAAGTTTTATGTTGAAAATAACAGTGTTGATTTTTGTAGTGTTGTCTATGTTTTATATTCTATTTTTAAAAGATGCTGACACGTCTATGGTTTATATGCTTGGTGCAATAGTTTGTACACTACTATTAATAAATACTAAACTCTAAGAGGGGGTTTGAAAAGTTTTGAGAGGTCACGCCGATTTTGGATTAACCTCTCCTTTAAAGAAGAGGCTTCAATAATTTTTTTAAATATTCTCCATACATGGAGAGGCTTGAAACCTTTTTTAGATTACAGATTTTGAGTTTAATCCTTGCATCCTTGCATCTAAAATCTAAAATTGTCTCGGTCAAATTTTATGCCAAGTACAAGCCTTCGTAACCAGCTATTTGTTGCACTCACCGGATCTAAAGCTTGGGTAAGGTTGAGTGGGGTAAGTAAATACCCAATATGTGAAAAGATACGACAAGTCATTAACAATGGTAATACTTAGGGACTTCCATAAAATAAACTATTCCCCCAGCAATAATAATCCTTTTGGTGCTAATATTCATTCCCTAAACAACAACTTTAAATGCCTGGGAAGAGGTGTCCAAAAGCACAAACTTCCAAGACTGCTAAAAAATTGGTGTTGCTAGATTCGCATGATAGATGATGATACCATGCTAGAAGGAGCGGTGGAAGCCGCAGTCTTTCTTCAAGAGAGCAGCTAAATTTCTTTGCCCTAACTTAGAGCGATTGTCCAAGGTTTTTCAGATCGTGAAAAACTATAAGGAGAAATCCCAATGAACTACGACATCAAAGACAAAACCATTTTGGTTACGGGCGCAAATCGCGGCATCGGCAAGGCGATAGTTGAGTCGTTTATTGAACACGGAGCCACCAAAGTCTATGCGGCTGTTCGTCAGCTCAACAGTGTCTCCTCATTGGTTGAACAATATGGCGATCGGGTAGTACCAATTCAGGTTGATTTAGGCGATCGCCAATCTATTGTTGCTGCTGCTCAAACTGCCCCAGATGTGCAAATAGTTATCAATAATGCAGGAGTCTTTCAAGCTGGAACTCCCTTAGCTGAGGATGCGATCGCCGCTCTCGAATTTCAGATGAACATCAATGTATATGGATTGATCTACATGGCTCAGGCGTTTGCCCCAGTACTCAAAGCTAATGGAGGTGGTGTGTTTGCCCAAATCAATTCTGTTGCTTCGCTCAAGGGTTTCCCCGACTCTGCCACTTACTGTGCCTCAAAAGCTGCGGCCTATTCAATCACCCAGACATTACGAGAACTATTGAGCGAGCAGGACACGCTTGTGCTAAGTGTTCACCCTGGCCCGATTGCCACGGATATGAGCGATGCGGCAGGAATGAGTGAGGTTGCAGAGCCACCTGCACTTGTGGCAGAGGGGATAATAAAAGCTCTCAAAGCTGGGGATTTTCACGTCTTTCCTGACTCGGTGGCTAAACAAATGGGCGATGCTTATAAAAGCTTTGCCCAAAACGTCATTGAGGTGTCATCAAGTTAACTACATTGCCGGGTAATGCTCTAGGCAAGGGTATCTGGGTATTAAACAGCAAGCCCAAACTCTTCTCGATTGTACAGATTCATTACTCCTAATTCACCAGCACCCCATCCACGCAAGCAATACTCCACTGCGGAAACTTCGCCAGCAGTTTCTTAACGACAATTTGCAAAGCCGGATCGTTATAGCAAGGGACTGGGGACTGGGTGAAAAGCCTTTTTGTGTCTAAGTTTTATCGTCTGTTGATGTCCTAACCACCAAGGCTTGTGCTATATTTCAGCATTCCTGCAAGAAGTAAAATCCCGGATTCTGCCCCGAATTCGCCGCAACGCATGAGTTTCTGCATACGCTCCGGTCGCAGATTTGACCTTGCAAAAATATATTTTTTGCACTCTAAGGGAAAAAGGACTCATGTTAAAGGGAAAGGATTTTGAATTTCTTTACCCTTATCCCCCACCCCTTATCCCCAGAGGGAACCCCACCTTCCCCTTTACCTCGACAAATGCCAAGAAGTCTATTTATTTCTTAGAAGTCCCCAATCAAGTTGCAAATCCCATAATTATGAATTATTAATTATTAATCATACAGCCCAGTAATTCTCGCCTTCAGGTAAGGTAAGGATTTCAACCCCATCTTCAGTTACAGCTAAGGTATGCTCGCATTGAGCAGAAAGCTTGCGATCGCGCGTTACCGCCGTCCACTTATCGCCCAGAACTTCGACTTCGTAAGTACCTTCATTAATCATTGGCTCAATGGTAAAAACCATCCCTGGTCTGAGGCGCTTGCCCTTACCGCGTGTGCCATAGTGGGGAACATCCGGCGCAGTATGGAAAATATTACTGATGCCGTGGCCAACGAAATCTCGCACTACAGAAAAGCCTTGTCCTTCAGCATACTCTTGAATGGCTGCACCAATATCGCCAATGCGTGCCCCAGGCTTAACTTCAGCAATACCTAGACGCAAACACTCTTCTGTCACCTCTACCAGCTTTCTCGTTTTTGGAGAAGGAGAACCAACAAAAAATGTCTTGGATGTATCGCCGTGATAACCTTCAACAATCGGCGTGACATCAATATTAATGATGTCACCTTCTTTGAGGATTTGCTTGGCGTTGGGAATGCCGTGACAAATTACCTCATTTACACTGGTGCAAATCGATTTAGGATAACCCTTATAGCCAAGGGGTGCGCTTTTTGCTCCATGCGCTTGCGTCCAACGTTCGGCTTCATCATTTAGTTCGAGAGTGCTAACCCCTGGTTTCACAAAGGGTTCTAGATGCTGGAGAAGTTTAGCAGCTAAACGCCCAGCTTGACGCATTTTCTCTATTTCTCGTTGGGATAAAATAACAATTAGTTCAGTTTTCATTAACTTTTATCTAAAGTATCTTTCATAAACATAGTTAACCCTGTCTGTGCAGCTCTTTGTGCAGTATCAGCAACATGCAGGGTATACAAGCTTTCCTCTGGGGTAACGTACAAAGGAGTCCCGTCAAAAAGATGGTCTAACACCATACTCGTATCTTTAGCGAACAAACCCCGGCGAGGCCCAACTTCTATAGGTGTTGTTTCCCCTGGCTGGAGGAATATTCCGGTGTCACCATCAAAAATTAAACCACCTTTTTCACCGTGAACTTCAAACTTCCGCTCTGATTGCCAAATACTTTCGCCTTTGCCATAGACTACTTGGGCTAAAAGTCCACTGTTAAAGGACAGTTCACTAGTGCAGAAACAGGTTTGGTAGTATTCCGGTTCTATTTCCCAATATCGCTGATGACAGTTAACACTAAATACTGTACCAAATAAATCGATGAGGCGATGTAGGCGAGACAGGGCACCAATTAAGGGAAAGCCGAACAACTCGTGGTTATAAGTCCATTTGCGGGGTGCAGGATTTTGAGGATTGATGGTGCTGTAGCGAACATAAAACACCTCACCAATTTTGTCTAAGTTTTGCTTCAAAGCTTGATGCAAACCACCTAAAAGTTCCAGATGTTCAACGTGTAGGAGTTTTTGTTGTGCTTTGGCTAAGGCAATCAGTTCCTCGGCTTCAAATACATCCAACGAAAGAGGATACTCTACAATCACATGTTTGCCGTTGCTAAGTGCTGCACGAGCGATCGCACCATGATCTCGATTAATAGTAGAGATTGCTACTAGGTCTATATCTTCACGCCCTACTAGCTCTTGCCAAGTACTCAAGACTTGAATCTGGTAGTCTCTAGCAAAGGTTTCGGTTTTTTCTCTTGTATGACCAACAACTGCGACTATGTGCGATCGCCGATCGTGGAACAATGCCTCAGCCCGTAACTTTGCCGCATACCCAGTACCTACCAAACCTACACGCACTCTTGCTTTTTCCAAAGCTGCTTCTGAATTATACATGATCCTCATTAGTTCTGTTCTCGATCTTCCCACGCTTCTAGTAGTCAGATTCTCTCTTCATGGGATTCACCAGTCTAGACTCTACAACATTCGTCCTACCCTCTCAAGGATAAATAAGACTTTATTTGAAGCTAGATAGAATTACGTGTACTCAAAAAGGAAGACTTCAGAAGAAAAGCCCCTTTTCTATTCATAATGTCAGACATTTGTCAATATAATAATGAACAAAAAAATGGCAAAATAAAAATAATATCTCTATTGTTATAACGGGCGCATTTAAATCAGATTAGAAAATGAAACAGCCCTATTTTTTAAAGGAGCTGGTGAATCTCTTCTACGTAAGTTCTACAAAATATCGGTAACATTAACCTTACTCATGTTTACGTTTTGTTTATATAATTTTTTTTAATCACAACCTGGCTAGGGTCGAAAATAATATAAAGAAAACTTATCGGGATTAAGTAACTAAATTTCATTACTAATCGGGTTCAATTTCCAGTTACATCGTTTAATTTTTCTCGTAGTATCAGAATTGAAGCAAATTTGAACCAACGGCTAATTCCACAGAACAGCCGTGACCTTTGCCTTAAGATAACTTATACTGCCGTTTGTAAAAGAGAGGATTTCTCAATGCCAAGTTATAAAGTGACACTAATCAACGAGGCTGAAGGACTTAACACAACAATTGACGTTGATGACGATACCTATATTTTAGATGCTGCTGAAGAAGGTGGTCTTGACTTGCCTTATTCTTGCCGCGCTGGTGCTTGCTCGACCTGTGCAGGTAAAATCATCAAGGGTACTGTCGATCAGAGTGACCAGTCATTCTTAGATGATGAACAAATAGAGAAAGGATATGTACTGACTTGTGTCGCCTACCCAACCTCTGACTTAACTATCGAAACTCACAAAGAAGAAGACCTTTACTAAGAGTTAAACAACTCAAACATAAACCTCTTGCAAGAGTTACTAATGTTGACAAAATACAAACAGGATATCTAGAGTTAACACCCTTGCAATGCAATGCCGTGTGTACCTCTGAAGGCGACTTTGATAAAAAGTCTAATTTTGTGTTAAGCAGGAACGCAGTAAATGTTGTGTTCCTGCTTAATTTTTTAAGTATGGAGTTTCCTCTCTATTTTTTGCCTCTTCTTAACTCCCGACTCCTAGCGAAAAATGCAACTTGAATGCCAATAAGCTTAAAGCTTAGTCTCTTTGTTGAGAATTTGAATCTGAGTACCAGGATAGTAAAATTGGAGAATTTTTGGACTTGACCAACCTAGTTTAGCTAAATTTTGAGCGCCAGTTTGACTCAAGCCGACTCCATGTCCTAATCCACCACCAATAAAAGCGTATCCCCAGAGTTCTGGTTTGCCTTTGTTCAGGGGTTCGATGTAAAAAAGCGTACTTGTAGGAGCGGCAAAAGCACTGCGAACTTCGTCTTTGTGCAAAATAAAGGTACTGCGATCGGTTTTAACCGCAAGTTGCAGGATACGTCCACTCTGGCTGCGCTCCAATACTGCCATAGCCTGAATTGTCTTAAATCTGGCATGGGGACTGTTTTTCACGAGTAAAAACTTCTGCAAGTCCTTGATAATATCTTTTAAAGGCGTTTCCTTATGCCAACGAAACATATCCCACTTGCTTTCATTAAATCCTTGTTGCGTATTAATAAATTTCTGAAAATTCTTTTCATCTGCTAAATTCTGCTTAGACAAGTCCCAAAAATTAGTCGGAGCATCCAGTACAGGACGCAGATAGGGACGATCTTCGCCATTCCAGACATCGCTAAAGGAAGCGGTGACGCCACCAGTGGTAGAAGAATACAGGGCGTCTACGAGTTCATTTTTATAAGTTAGTACTTTACCCTTAGTTGAGGCGATCGCCTGGTCTGTTTTGGCAGCTGCTCCTTTTAGCCCATAATAAACTTGGCAATGAGTATCAGCACACAACTGATAGTTATCTGCGGCAAACCGACGTAAATTCCTCAAGGCATAAGTCCGAGCGAGAATTGCCTGAGCTTCCAGCGCCGCTTTTGGTGCATCTGTTCCGATTTCGTAAGGCACAACTCCACGCAAATAAGTTTCTAAAGGTACTTGGTTAACGAGAGTGTATGTGCCATAAGCATTTGGCTGCAAATTCATTCGACCGGCATAAAGACGAGCAAACTCTGGTTTTTCGGTTTTATTTACCCGAATTAAGTTTTTATCAGTGCTAATTTCCAAGTCATTTGGGCTATAGTGATTACCATCCACCACCCAACTCACTCGCGGCACTTGCTTCAAAACTTTAGTATCAAGATATACTTTATCTTTAGTAGAAGCTTGGATGTTTTGTAATAACAAGCGTCGCAGTAAAGGGGTGCTGTAAACATCTCGTTTAGCCCAAACCTGCCAGCGTTCTGGCTGGGCTATTTCCACTTCCATTCCCTGAGAACGCCATTTTTTAGCACTGTCTTCCGCAGTTTCAAAAGTGCGGTATGTGCCCAAAACTACTACTTCTTCGACTGCTGACTGGGGTAAAGCTTGCATGACTGTTTCCAGCTTTACAGGATTCTTAGTAAACAGGATTTGCTGCTTATTGCCCGTTTGAAATTTTAGCTTTAAGCGATCGCCTTTTATAGGTTCCAATTGCAGCTTGGCTGTGGCTTCGGCGCCAAATCTTTGCACAATCCCAATTTTCAGTTCTATATCCTGGATGTTGCTCTCAGGCCCTGATGCAGCAGTCAGTCCCAATAGACAAAATGTTGTAAGCACAGCGTGGGGAAAACGCCAAAATGAAAATTTCATGGCTACCTGATAGGGAAGCGATAGCGAGTACTCAAGCGTCTTCTGCCCCTTAATGCGTCGTTGGAGCTGATTTTCCAATTGCTTTGTAGCGCGGTTTTTTTGTCGCATGAATGCTCCAATGATACCATTACCAATTTTGCCCTAAATACTAGTTGCAAAATGAAGTCATAACGACTATGATTTATTTAGAGATAAAAAACAGAACTAGTTGGATAAACTCTTTATGGTTAGAGTCCAAGAAATTCCATTAAATCAGATAAAACGGCCATTGCCCCGTACAAACGATCCAAATAAAGTACAAGCCTTAATGGAATCGATTGCGGAAATTGGGCAGCAAGAACCTATTGATGTCCTAGAAGTAGATGGACAATATTATGGCTTTTCTGGTTGCCATCGGTATGAAGCTTGCCAGCGTTTAGGCAAAGAAACCGTTTTAGCCAGAGTTCGTAAAGCACCCCGTAGCGTTTTGAAGATGCACTTGGCATAGAAAATGGGAGTGGGCATGGGGCATGGGGAATAGGGAGATGAGGGAGAATAATTAATAACCAATGCCCAATGACGGCAGTTGCTCCACTTGGGGAGACCCCTTGGCGCTAGCCTCTCCCTTTGGGAGAAGACTGCACTGCCTCCCCAATGCCCAATGCCCAATGCCCAATGCCCAATACCCAATGCCCCAATTCCCAATGCCCAATTTCCAATCCCCCATTACATATAACCTAATTAGGAGAATATTATGTCATCGAAAGTAACAGTCAAAAATGTAAATATCGGCATTGACGAGGCGAGTAGAGCTAAAATTGCCGATGGTTTATCTCACCTGTTGGCTGACACTTATACACTGTATCTGAAAACTCATAACTTTCATTGGAATGTAACGGGGCCGATGTTTCAAACATTGCATTTGATGTTTGAAACCCAGTATACAGAATTAGCCTTAGCAGTTGATTTAATAGCCGAAAGAATTAGAGCGCTTGGCTATCCTGCACCAGGAACCTACAGCGAATATGCCAAACTGAGTTCGATTCCAGAAACTCCTGGAGTTCCGAAAGCTGTGGAGATGATTCGCGAACTTGTGGAAGGACAAGAGGCTGTAGTCAGAACTGCACGGTCTATTTTCCCGGTGATAGAGGAAGTTAACGACGAACCTACCGCCGATTTATTGACTCAACGGATGCAAGTACACGAAAAGACAGCTTGGATGTTGAGAAGTTTACTGGAAGAATAGGAATTAGGGGATAGGGAATGGGGCATTGGGAACTGGGGAGTTAGGAGTTAAAAGTTAGGAGTTAGGAGTTATAACAATTATTTCCCAATGCCCAATGCCCCATGCCCAATGCCCCATGCCCCATGCCCCAATCCCCAATGCCCCATACTCAAAAGTTGCAAGATTTAATGCAACAGGTAGGTATTTCTAGTTTTAAAGGTCTGAGTCGCGCGGCTGGTGTCTCAGAGCGTCAACTTTTACGCTTACGCCAAGGAAAGTTAGAGCAGATGCGGGTAGATGTGCTGCTTAAGCTTTCGCCAGTGCTACAGATGCCATTGAATGAATTAATCGCAACTTTTTCAACGGTAGAGTTGTTACCAGAGAAAACAGCGCCTACTCAGGAATTGTTACAAGAAATTACAGATTTAAGAAGAGAGTACGATCGCTCGCAGCTTCAATTAGAACAACAGCGAGAATTATTGCTACAAGAACTCCAGCAGTCGAGTTTGCAACTGCTGGAGTCTTTATTATTGCAATGGCCCACAGCAGCACAGAAAGCGCAGGAGAATCCTCAGCTAGCAGCAGTCAAAATAGTACCCTTGGTGCAGAAACCTCTGGAAAAGCTGTTACAGGCGTGGGGAGTGGAAGCGATCGCCCCTGTGGGAGCAGAATTACCTTACGATCCCCAACTGCACCAATTGCTGGAGGGAACTGCACAACCTGGAGAAACAGTCAAAATACGCTACACTGGCTACCTTCAAGGTGAGAAGCTGCTTCACAGAGCCAAAGTGAGTCCTGTTTGAGGGCGTGAGCAGTACAGACGCGATTAATCGCGTCTGTACAGGAGTAACAAATTCATAACTCTTTACTTTTTGTATTATTTGTCGATAAATGACAGATATTGGGAATACTAAAATAGCAAAGGCGATCGCCTTGAGAAAACTTCTTTTAAAGCCTTGGTGTCGGTTCTAGCTTGCTTGGCGCTGTTTAAACCTAAATTTTTGGCTCTAGAGCGGTAGTCCAGAGGTAAATTCTTTCAATTATGTAAGTAATTGGACATAAATAAATGTAGATCCTAGTTACTATCATAAATACTCACGGAGGAAAAGCTGCTGCTGGACTAGGTTTAGCTATACGTAAGTGTAGTTCAGACTGTTGGAATTTTGAATTGCTTAATGACAGCTACGATCGTGAGATTTATTGGAGAATTTCAGTTTTGCAAAAATCTTTGGGAAATAATCTGAAAAGCAGTAACTTCAGCTTGTATGTAAGTAAGTATATATTTAAATCGAGAAGATGCAAGTAAGTCGGCGTTCAAAAATCAACATACATGATAGAACATCAAATCAACGAACTGCTTATAGATTGGTCATTTTAACATCTTTACAAAACTAAATATACCAGTTGTCGATCGTGACAACTTACTTAGCTGGTTGATTTATAGTTGGTCTATTTATAGTAAAAAAACTATACATAATTAAGCTAATAATTTTTTTAATTACAAAAAAATAGATTCAAATTTTTATAATTAATCTTTCTCTATCCCGATTAATTATCAATTATTAATCAATATTTAATCTTAAATTTTATTTTACAAGCATTTTTAAATGTTCTATAATAGCGAAATCAGAGTATTATTTACATAAGTCAGAGTGACATAATTATGAGAGAGCAAGTAAAAGTTATTAAGCTCAGTGGTAATTTGAATGCCACAACTTCACAAGACTTTCGACAAAATATCACAAATATTCTAGAAAGTGGTGCGAAAATTGTGTTAGTTGATTTTAAAGATGTAACGTTTATGGATAGTTCGGGTTTGGGAGCTTTAGTATTAGCTTTTAAAACTTTGCGAGCCGCAGATATTAAGCTTGTTCTCTGCTCAATTAATGAGCAAGTCAGAATATTATTTGAACTGACTAATATGGATAAAGTATTTGAAATATTTCCCAGCCAAGATGCATTTAATCAGGTTTTAGTCTCTAATACGTAATTAATCAAACTTCATTTGCAAAATAGATAAATCATCATCAAAAGCATCTTTGGAGTTCAGAGCTATTAAATAACTGAGTACGCGATCGAGTTGGCTATCAACAGAACCTTGTAAGCTAACCAGTAGCTGAATAAAAGCATCCAAACTCCAAAGTGTGCCGTCTGATTTAGTTATTTCATAAGCGCCATCACTAAAAATATAAAGGGTACTGAATTTTTCAATATTGTAAAACCCATCAACATATTTTGCCTCTGGAAACATGCCAACTGGCATACCAGGGGTTTTTAGGAGTTGAACTTCAGACTTTCTTGGAGATGTGCCGGTGACTAAAACTGCTGGTGGATGACCTGCACTAGCATAAATTAACTGGCGGTTGATTCGGTTGTAAACTCCGTACCAAATCGTAAAGTATTTATCATTTTGATAATTCATCTGAAAAGTGTCATTTAAAGCCTTCAATACATCACTAGGTTGATAGTAATCAAGACCTTTGAGCGCACGGGAACGCAGCAAATTCAGCACTGAAACAGAAGGAAGAGTAGCTTTGAGTCCATGTCCGGCAGTATCGAGTAGGTAAATTGCCAGATAGTCATCATCGAGCCAATAGTAATCGAAACAGTCACCGCCGAGTTGTCGTGAGGGAATGAATCGAAAATTTATATTGAAGGGTTCAGTCATAGAAGGAGGTAGCAGCGATCGCACATATTCTGCTGCTTCTGACATTTCTGATTCTAGAAGCAACTTTTGAGCCTGCAAATCTCTACTCAACTGATGCAGGCGTAATCCTGCTCTTACCCGTGCTTGTAATTCATTATGCTCAATAGGTTTAGAGATAAAATCATCAGCACCAGCGTCTAGACCTTTAACGCAATCGGCAACGGAGTCTAAAGATGTTAATAAAATAAAAAATGTGGTGAAAAATTTGGGGTCTGTCTTAATGTGGTGGCAAACTTCCAGACCATTTAACCCCGGCATGATCCAATCACAAATAATTAGTGCTGGACGATAAGCTAGTGCCTTTTCTATTCCTTCTTCACCGCTACTGGCAGTAACTACTTCATAACCCTGTTTTTCCAACATCCTTTTCAGGAGTATTTTTATTGAATAGTCGTCATCAATTATTAGTATTTGAAACATATAAATTTGTTGAAAACACTCATTAATAATTTTTTGCCAAAATCTAAAATAAAAATATGATGTCAGCTAATAAGCTAGTAATATCAATATATAAATGCTGCTATAGTGCTATTGTACCTTGCGGATACTGCTTCTCTCTTGGCGTTAGCCTCTCCCTTTGGGAGAAGGGGAGACGCTAGCGCAACGGAGAACTCTTAAAGTAGTCGCTACATATCTATGTATGCAATATATTTTGATTCCTCTCTCTTAAAAAGAAAGAGAGAGTACCCTTCTTTGTAGCAACAGGCTTAAGGATTTGAGGATTTGGTCTTTATTAAACTCAAATTAAAAGCACTATAACTCATTTCTATTTACCGATCGAATTTACGACTATTTAATAGTCATAAATATTATGGTGTTCCCAAAGGATTTAGCCATAAAAGAATATTGCTTTTTAACTGGTTTAAGTCGCGGTATGCTTCTTGTTTGAACCATTGCCCTAAAGCATCAAAGGGGGTAAAAGATGTTCCCGTTTGCCATTTAATATCTTGACCCAAAGGTGTTGTATGATTTCCTGGTAACGTTTGTGCTGTCACCATCTCATCAAAACGTTCTTGTAAGATTTTGGTTAAAGCTGCCGATTGATCGATGGTGTCATTACTAAATTTTATTAATAAATTGCGCCGGACATTGTAATGTTCTTGGACAAGTTTGTTAGTTTCCAACGGCGAAGGGGTAAATTCGATTTTCAAAGTAGAATTGAACTGCTCTACTAGAGGGATAGCTTCTTTAGCGGCGTAGTTGTTGAAGGATATTAAAATATTCCCTGCACGTTCTACTTTAAACAGGCTACCAATCAGCAAGTGGAGTTTACAGCCCATACTGTGTCCAACGCCGTAGATGGGAAAGTAAAGCTTGCGTAATGCCCTAGAATCATGCAATCGTTCGAGGGTGCGGTCAAAGTTTAACAGCACAGATTTGGCGATCGCAGTATGATCCAATGTATTGACGAAAGGCGTAGCAATTACAACGTAGCCTTTACTTGCCAGTTGTTCGAGCAACCAGCGATAAGTGATGTGCGGTGCAGTGGCGACAAATGCACCTCCTAAAAAATGAACGATACCTATGGGATTTTGGGGAATGATTACCCAGTTCCCTCTAATTTCTTTCCAGTCCATACGGATAAGCGATCGCTTTACGATTATTCTTTATGTTAGACCGGGGATTGCAACCGTGGGAAAGATTATGGAAAAAAGCCATTAAGAATATTTTACTAGCAGACTGGAAGCCAATTCACCCAGCAACCTCTATGGATTTATCAATAGCATCTACGCTTTCTCTAACTCTTACTGAGTACCGAGTGAATTTACGAGTGCTTTCTAAATTCCTATTACAAAACTTAATTACAAATTATCTTAACGTTGAGTCTGTAATCTTTTCATTTCGTATTGCACATCTAATGCAATTTGTAATGCTTCATTGAGTAACCTTCCATGTTCAGTAGCCTCCTCTGTTACTTGCATTGCTGTTAAAGTTGCTAAATTGTTGACAAATAATTCTGTATTACTGAGGATAAAATTCTTATTTTCTCTCAAAATCCTTTCTGTCTTCAAAGCGCGAACTAAATCAGTTTTGGTAAGTTTAAGCGCTTCGATTACATCCTCTCTTTCCTTTATAATCACTTCTGGATTACCAGCTTCTTCTATTTGGTCATTAATATCTATAACTCTAATAACAGTATTATATCTATTAACCTCGTTTAACAGGATTTGCAGAGATTTTGTCATATTAGCTTTAACAAGCTTACTTTTACTTTTCCAGATAAAATATAAAATGCTTTGCGTCAGACCACCAACCCAAAGTCCTAAAAAAAATAATAATATCCATGATGGAATTGTTATCCACGTCACAAACATTTTAATAATTAGATCGAATAAAATATAGACAAAAAGAAATGTAGAAAATCCAATAAAAACTACAGTCGCTCCTTCAGAGCTTTGAAGTTTTTGTATATATACATTTATTAATCTTTTAAGAGGATTTGTAATGATTATAAGTTTCTCATTGACAGGTAAATTAGTCAGCTTTTGCAGATCGTTCTGACTAATTTCCAATCCCTGTAAATCATCCCGCACAGCTTTTAAACCCTTGCCAGAATAGTTATTTAATCTAATATAGCAATCAAATTTCTAGAATGCTGGCATTTTATCTAAACTTTTTCAAGCAAATTAATACTTGTAAGCAATGTCAATAATTTTTGTACAATATGATACTCTTTTGCCAGGATAACTATTTACTCCTAAATTCTGAATTCAGAATTTAGGAGTAAAACCACTCCGCCTCCGGTCAGTTTCAGACGGGGTTTAAATCCCCGTCTGAAAATGTCTTTAATTTTGAATTTTGAATTTTGAATTGTTAATATTGCTTGTATATTTTATTTTTTGTCAGTCCCTAAAGGGTGTTTTACTCCTGAATTCTAGATTTTGCTGTCACTATCTTCCCAACTTATTAGGAATACCTTCACAACCACCAGGAATAGTACCTCTAGTTTTCTCGCCACCCCAAGTGCAACAGTAGTTACGTGTAGACTCAGACATTCGTTGTACGTTACTGAAATCGGCATTTTCTACCACAGCGCCGGTTTGTTCGCCGGTTTCATAATCTGGTGGTTGGGTGCGACTGCGGGGTGAGGCTTTATCTACTACACCATAGAATAGGCGAATCCCGTTGATGTCAGCATCATTGAGATTCGCACCATATAAAATTGTCCGGGAGAGGTTGGCTTTTACTAAATCGCAACCGCTCAGATTGGCGCGGACAAGATTAGCTTCGCTCAGATCAGTCCAACGTAAATCAGTACCAGAAAGGTCTGCTGCAGCTAGCATTACGCCTAAATCGATGACGCGCACACCTTCGAGGCGGTCTTCTGCATATCCGCCAGTTCCATCAAGAATGGCTCGACCTAATAAGCGATCGCGTTTTAGGGGTGATAGTAACTTGGAACGTGACAAAAAACGGAGAATTTTCGCTTTCCCACTACCATCGACACTACTTAAAATTGCCGCAGTGCGTCCTTCAGCGATCGCTCTTTCTTGGGGCCAATCTTCTAATAATCCTTCTTCATCTAATACCAAGTCGGAAACGCCTTGGAAGTAGGAATCAATTGTCTGTTGCTGGGTGATGATATTTTGCTGAACTGTCAGCATATTTTGCTGAATTGTCAAGTCTTTGGAAATAACATATTGTCGCCATGCTACGTAAACGGCAATGATGGCGATCAGAATTTGCCCCAAAGCGCCAAACCATTCTGCGAGGCTACCAGCAGTTTCCCAGTTAATCTGGCGTCCTAAAAGCAGCAAGCGATCGCCTACACCTGTGAACCTGATCGTGCCGATAATGGCTACTATTAGTCCCAAAAAGGCCACAAACAGGGTACGTTCTTGGGGTGAAAACCATTCGTCTAAAACTTCTTGCAACCAAGGCAATAATATCGCCAGGGATAGTAGCAAAGCCATCAGTGTTCCGATAATGCCGACGATCCAATTATTGAGGATAATCCCAGTGAAGGTAATGGCGATCGCGATTAAAATAATCAGCAATGCTCTCGGCTTAACTGTGAATTGCTTGCTAATGGGTTGTTTGAAGTCAGAACGGGCTTGTTGTAAAGCAGTTGTATGTTGCGAAGATTGCAAAGACCCAATTACTGCTAGTGCTTGTTGTGTCGCTAGTGCTTCTGAGGCTAGGTTTTTCTCATTTGCACTCCCGTCAAAGTCATCCGGCTGCAAATCATTTTCGGGGTCTGGTTCTGGGGTTGGTAGATTAGAGGAATTGGATTCAATTGTCATGTTTTCTATTTTGCCCCAGGAGATTAAGAACAACATCTGTTTTATCAGAAATTGCACTCAACTCAAGACTTGTATTCCATACAATACTTCTGGAATTTTAAATTGTTAATTTTGGTCTACAGTTTGGATTGTCAACATTTGAGGGGGCGTAGCATCAGGTGGGTAGAGAAAATCCACTTCTACCAGTCGGCGCTGTCCAGGAGATATTTTTAATTGAGCCAGCGGTTCTCCCATCTGTCCCCGTTGTTGAACTAAATGCCAATATTGAGTTCTGGGTAAGCCATTATCGTCATTGTAGCGAATACGAACAGTGCCTCGGAAAAAGACAGCTGGTGCGGGTGGTGAAAAAAAGCGAAGCCCTGGTTTACTTAACTCATCTTCTTTGATAGGCGTTTGGAAAAGTACATTTATAGTTTGCGGCTTATCCGTATTGTTGAATAATGGTAGAGAGATGTTGTATTCAATGCCGTAGTTGCCGTGAGCTTCGTAAGCAGTACCAGGATAACGCGCTACGAGTTTAGCAGTTTGGTTTTGTCCAGTACCCATTTTGCCAGCTAAAAGGGTACTTAAACCGTAAGAAAAAGCTTGTCCTGATTCGGGAATTGTTAGGTATGAACTATTAGAGTCGGTAACTTGTGCTTGCCAACGAGAGCCAATAGCTACTCCCGCTACCCGTCCGTAAATTTCTGTTGCCCCTGCAAGTTTATCTGGAGGACTGGGAGCAGGTTCACGGGGCCCTGCAAAATCACCATTTTCTAATAAATTCTCCCATTCTTCTAAAGTAGGCGCTCGTTCACTACCATCGGGATTGGGTTTGGCAAACATGGCCAGGTTCGCCAGATAAACAGGACGATCGCTATACAAACGTAATAAAGTAGAACGTCCATTCAATGGCGGCGTTAAAGTCCGCACTGGAATGGGATGATTCATTAACATCCGGCTTTGTTTTGGTGGAATTACCAACTGGGCTGGCCATCCTTGTCGTCTGACTCGTAGCACATCATTCATGACGCGATCGCCAGGCCCTGCATAAATGTTTCCCGAATTATTTGACAGCATGGGAGGCAACTTGACAAAAGGTGCATCAGGTTGACTGACATAACTAGCTGCTTGCAAGATGTTAACAGTTGCAGAGCGATCGCTGGGATTGTAAACAATCACTCCCAAATAAAGAGTCCGCAAATCATTTGGCGTCTCAATCGCTCTAGCAATATGGTGAGAAAATAAATCAAACCTTCCCTGAAATGGAAAGTTTAGGTGGGCGCTGGGGAATTTTTTGCCTTGAGGAGGAAATGTAGAAAGCAGAATTCCTTCACTCTTAACTACTTCTGGATTATTACTGTTAAATACTGGTACTTCGTCAAGATATCCTGTTAAAGGTCTTGTTTGTTGAGGAACGAAGATTTCCTGTGGTGCAGGAGAAGGCGATGCTTGAGCTAAAAACAAATAAGAAATAAAATTAAGCATTTATTCAAAAAGCAATTTATCGCTGAAGTTAAGAATACAGCATACTTAATCTCCCCCCAAGTGTGACAAATTAGAGGAGGTTTGCCAAAACTCTCACCAAAGTAATTTAATTGGAGCGATCGCCTTCAGTTGCCAGTCTGAGATATCCACTATTCCTGAATGTTATCGAATCGATGTAGTTGCATGATTTGCCTTCTTTACTAACTAAGTACAACATTTCATTAATTCATAGCGAATTAAATTCGGCAATACCCTCCAATGACAATGCGTCGGCCGCCTTGTTAATGCGTCGGCTTGCATTGTTAATGCGTCGGCCGCCTTGTTAATACATCGGCTTGCATTGTTAATGCGTCGGCCGCCTTGTTAATGCGTCGGCTTGCATTGT
>NZ_JAVRCA010000019.1:17221-30354 GCF_034530995.1 Nostoc sp. DedQUE04
TCGGCTTGCATTGTTAATGCGTCGGCCGCCTTGTTAATGCGTCGGCTTGCATTGTTAATGCGTCGGCCGCCTTGTTAATACATCGGCTTGCATTGTTAATGCGTCGGCTTGCATTAAAAACGCTACACTTTACGCAAAACTGTACTAAGTAAAGAGTTGTGCTATCTAGAACATTGAAAACTAACCCTTTCAAGGTGACTCGTAAAATCTCTTTTTTCTCTCTGGGCTGCGCCAGTTGCTACCCTTCGGAAACATATATTGTGGGGTGGGCATCTTGCCCGCCCTGATTCATGAGCGTGCAGGATGTCCACCCCACAAAATTGAGTAATTTCTTTGTTGGAAGTGCCACTCAATTAAGGTGCAAGGGCATTACCCCGAATTAGACTACCAATAGTTTTGGCAGTAATCTTCAATTGGGTGATGGGATTAGCTGGGACAACAGTCTTATACAGATAGCTATCGAATGTTAGCCGTTGTACATCGAGGTCATCGCACATTTCCACAAAGGCTTCGCGGGTGGCGTCAGAACGATAGAATACGGTTTGCAGAATGTCCAGCACCTTATAAGTGAGTCCGTATCTTTTATCCCAACGCTTCAGGTAAACCTTCAGGTCGCCTTCTGTAGGAATCCGGCTACCACTGTTAGATGCTTCGACAATGGTTTCGGCACACATCCGCCCAGATTTAGCGGCGAAATAAATACCTTCACCAGAAGACTTGGTAACATAACCAGCAGCATCTCCCACCAAGGCGATGCGACCGACAACACGACGGGGACGGGGATGTTCGGGAATGGGGTGCGCTTCAACTTTGATGATTTTACCGCCAGCTAGCTTCTCGGATGCACGAGCGCGGATACCAGCTTGTAACTGTTTGATGCTGGCTTTATTGATCTGCATTGTGCCAGTACCGACAGCTACGTGGTCATATTTGGGGAAAACCCAAGCGTAGAAATCGGTAGAAACGTCATCACCGACATACATTTCGGCGAGATTGTTATAGTAGGCCATTTTGTCTTCGGGTAAGCGAATCCGCTCTTGGAAGGCGATCGCATAATTGTAATCCCCAGCGTCCATTTCTTTGGCAACGCGGGAATTAGCCCCATCTGCCCCAATAATTACATCCACCTTCAGAGTTTTGGCAATACCCTGTGATATCCCATCTGTGTGGTCAACGTAATGAATCGTATAGGGATCGGTATTGTTTCCTGGTATATCAAGTTTATGAACAGTGGCATTAATTAAATTTGCGCCTAGTTTGGCCGCGCGATCGCGCAAAAAGCCATCTAGTACTTCCCGGCGGCACATTCCTATATATTCATCTTCATTTATCAGATTGATATCAACCTCGCGATTGGAAGGCGAAATCATTTTCATCTTCCGTACCCGGCGATCGATAATCTCTGGTGGTAAGTCAAATTCACTCACCATACATAGGGGAATTGCACCCCCGCAAGGCTTCGCATTGTCTAGCTTCCGCTCAAACAGGTAGGTTTCAATCCCAGAGGCTGCCAGTGTTTCTGCGGCAGATGAACCAGCAGGGCCTGACCCAATAACAGCAACCCGTAGTGTCAAAGGTCTTTCTCCCAATCTTCACATTTACCGAGAGCATACTACCACGGTCTTTTGGGTGATTTGGCGCTTTACCTCTAGGTTTCTGCTTAAATGCAATATTCCTTAATGTTTCGATACGAATTGAACCTGGGGCATTGGGCATTGGGCATTGGGCATTGGGCATGGGGCATTGGGCATTGGGCACTTGTACTGAGCGGAGTCGAAGTATTGGGCATTGGGCATTGGGCATGGGGTATTGAGTATTTGCTATTGAGTATTGGGAAGAATGAAGAACAGGACTTACGCAAAATCATGAAAAACGAACTGCATAGATGCAGAGCGGCTTCTTGCAGGGTAGAACGCACAAAAATAAGAGTTTTAGAGAGCTTTTGCGTAAGTACTAAAGAATATTGGTTAGTGCCAATGCCCAATGCCCCAGTTATAAAATATGCAAATTTCCTTATTCGATTCTTTTACTAGACAACTTAGTACTGCCGCAATTAATGGATATCAAAAACATATTTCTCCGCACAAAGGTTTTGCTTGTGCCCACAGAATACTATATGGCGGCGAATCTTGCTCTCAATACATTAAGCGGGTAGTTGCCAAGGAAGGATTAAAAGCAGCTTTTGTTAATTCCCACGAACGATTTCAAGCTTGCAAACAAGCCAACCAAATTTTGCGAATGCAGAGCGAAAACTCAGAAGAATCTACAGAGGATGAAGCAGACATGCAGCAACGACAAGCATCTGGTAAAGTTGCTCAAAAATCCTCATTTATTAGTAGCGACAATACCAACTGTTTTGATTGTGCTGATTTGGGCTGTAATTGTGTCGAGATCGTTAGCATAACACCCGATTGTGGTTCCCTAGATTGTGGTGCTGCTGATTGTAGTTCCCTAGATTGCAGTGGTGCTGATTGTAGCTTCCTCGATTGTGGCAGTTGCGGTAGCTAAATCTTGTTCATCCATAAATAACAATGTATGGTATATGTAGGACACAGTAATCCTACCAAGGATCTGTAGATTTAGTTGCAGAGGTTATAGTAGCAGTGGGTATAGTAGTTGAGAACGTCTCCAAACAATTCGGGAGTTTCAAGGCAGTTGATGAGGTTAGCCTAGAAATTAAGAGTGGTTCGCTAGTTGCATTACTTGGGCCATCGGGATCGGGTAAATCTACGCTACTACGGTTAATTTCAGGTTTAGAAATGCCAGATAGCGGCAAAATCCTGCTTACCGGTAAGGACGCTACATACCAAAGTGTGCAACAGCGAAATATTGGG
Source organism: Nostoc sp. DedQUE04 (assembly GCF_034530995.1). NCBI lineage: Bacteria > Bacillati > Cyanobacteriota > Cyanophyceae > Nostocales > Nostocaceae > Nostoc > Nostoc sp. DedQUE04. Next base: position 20,056 of record NZ_JAVRCA010000019.1, read on the forward strand.
TTTGTATTTCAGCACTACGCCCTATTCAAGCATCTGACAGTTAAGCAAAATATTGCCTTTGGCTTAGAAATTCGTAAGGCACAGCCAAAGAAGATTAAAGGACGGGTAGAACAGTTACTCGAATTGGTGCAATTGACTGGATTAGGCGATCGCTATCCATCACAACTTTCTGGCGGTCAAAGACAACGGGTAGCTTTAGCCAGGGCTTTGGCAGTAGAACCGGAAGTTTTATTGCTAGATGAACCTTTTGGCGCACTTGATGCTAAAGTTCGCAAAGACTTACGGGCATGGTTACGCCGCCTCCATGATGAAGTTCATGTTACCACAGTTTTCGTCACCCACGACCAAGAGGAAGCAATGGAAGTCTCCGATGAGGTTGTGGTGATGAATAAAGGACGTGTGGAACAGGTAGGGACACCAGCAGAAATTTATGATAATCCCGCCACCGCATTTGTAATGAGCTTCATCGGCCCGGTGAATGTATTACCCAGCTCTTCAAAGATTTTTCAAAGTAGCGGGTTTGATGCGCCACACCCACAAGTATTTTTGCGTCCGCAAGATGTGATTTTAGAAAAGGCTGCAAACGGTACGACTACACCTGCAACAGTAAGCCGATTAATACATTTGGGTTGGGAAATTCAGGTGGAATTAACTTTCGATGACGGGCAAGTAGTGATGGCGCATTTAACACGCGATCGCTTTAATGACTTAAAGTTAGAACCTCTACAGCGAGTGTATGTGAAGCCAAAGGATGCAAAGTCCTTTCCAGTGTCTTATTCAATTTGAATGAGGCAGGAGGCAGGAGGCAGGGGGCAGGGGGCAGGGGGCAAGGGGCAGGAGGCAGGAAGTGATATTAGCCATCCTAAATCATTCGTAAACAATCAAATCCCCGACTTCTTAAAGAAGTCGGGGATCTTGTTATTGCGATTTTTATCAATCAGATAGGATTGCTATGTATAGCACAAGCCTTGGTGATTAGGACATTAACAGATGATAAAACTTAGACACAAAAAGACTTTTCACCCAGTCCCCAGCGATGCACTGAGCTTGTCGAAGTGTCCCCAGTCCCCAGTCCCCAGTCCCCAGTCCCTTGGTATATCTGAAATAATTAGCTACCCTTGGTTACACTATCTCCAGGCCCGGCGGTGACAATCACCAGATTTTCTGGCTTAATTAAATCTTCAATTGCCTGTTGCATATTAGCCATAGTGACTGCTTGAATCCGTCGAGGAAACTCTCGGATTTCTGACCGTGAAAGCCCTAAAACAGCATTATCCAAAATGATGCTTGATACATCACTAGGATTAGCTAAATCCACGGGGTAGCTATTGGTAATTGAGCGTTTTGCCGTGTTTAATTCAGCCTCAGTTACTCCTTGCTCGCGTAACTGTTTTAGTAAAGCGAGAGTACTGGCGATCGCTTTTTGGGCATCAAGAGGAGCAGTTTGCATTTGAATCAAGAACGGCCCCGGATTAATCCCGGCGGCAAAACCACTATATATACCGTAGGTTAAACCTTGGCGATCGCGCACTTCCGTACCCAAGCGGCTGGCTAAGGTATCACCACCCAAAATTTGATTTAGCACCAGTGCCGCATAATAACGCGGATCTTTCCGAGAGATGCCGTTGTAGCCGATGTAGGTGACAGCCTCAGCTTTACCGGGAATTACTTTATTTAGTTGTGTCAAAGTTTGCGGAAATGGTACGGTTGGTATTTTGAGAACAGGTGGCTTACCTGTGGCTTGCCATTTACCAAACACTTCATTTAGCAAAGCTTTTACCTTAACTGAATCAAAGTCTCCCACCAAAGCGATCGTCGTGGTATCCGGTCGGTAGTGTGTCTGGTAGAAACCAAGCAAATCATCACGAGTAATAGTCTTTAAACTCTCGGCTGTGGGAAAGCTGTGGAATGGATGATTTTCAGGGTAAATTGCCTGTTGGAATACTTGCCTTCCCAAACCTCTAGGGTCATCTAGTTGGACTTTCAGACTTGTCAATGCCCTTTGACGACTCAGTTCTAACTGATCGGCGGGGAAAGTGGCGTTTTCTAACACATCTGCTAGAGTTTGAATTAATATTGGCAAATTTGCTGAAAGTCCCTCACCGCTGACGTTAACTCCCTCACGGCTAGCACCGAAGCTCAAACCGGCTCCCAGGTCTTCTAAGGTTTTTGCTAGGGTCAGAGCATTTTTAGTCTGTGTCCCATTCATTAAGTTGCTTGCAGTTAGATTCGCTAATCCAGCTTTTTGATTGCCATCAAATTCAGCACCAGCGTCAATTTGTCCGCTCAAGTTAATGGTGGGAAGATTGCGATCGCTCAACAGCAGAACCTTCAAACCATTCTTTAAGGTAAACTCTTCTGGTAGTGATTGTTTATTAGAATCTGTTTCTGATGTGGCAGGTGGCAAATATTTTGCTAGTTCTGCTGGATCTACAGGCTTACCAGGGCTGAAATTTTCCACCGTGCGACTAGAACCAGCGCTAGAAGTTCCTGGCTTACCATCTGGTTGAGTCGGCTCAAAGAAACCGATGGTTTGTTGAGCCGGATTGAGGTAAGTTTTCGCTGCTTTTTGGACTTGAGCAGGAGTTACTTTCGCGATCGCAGCCAGATACCTTTCAATAAAATGATAATCCCCTGCGATCGTTTGGTTATATCCCAGTTGATTAGCTTGACTCGTGATATCTTGATTACCCAAAATATATGAGGCTTGCAGTTGCGTCTTCGCCCGCTTCAACTCTTCTGAGGTGACAGGCTGTTGTTGCAATTTTGCTAAAGATTCCTGGAGTACCTGGGTAATTTTCCCTAGTTCTTGACCGGGAGCCGCCGTAGCATCAATTTCATACCAACCCGGTTCGATGAGTTCAGCAGCACCACCACTCACTGAACTAGCGAGTCCAGATTCCACCAAAGCCTGATACAGTCGAGAACTACGTCCACCTGTAAGAATGGCATCCATCAAATCAATTGCCGGAACATCAGGATGTTTGATATCTGGCAAAGGATACACCGCTTGCAATAGTGCTGCACTTCCAGGTTGCTTGAGGACAATCGGTGCTTTTTTCGCAACAGGGGTAGACGGGGAAGCGTTAGCAATGGAAGAAGATGCCGAGGAATTATCAATTGCTCTCCTGGCATTAGGGAGTGCCGTATTCTTTTTTGGTCGTTGGGATAACTTACCAAAAGTTTCTTGGACAACTTTGAGTGCGGGTTTTGTGGCAAAATCCCCCGTAATCACCAACGTGGCATTTTCTGGGCTGTAATAGGTTTGGTAATAATTCCGTACCTGCTCCACCGTGAATTGCTCGACATCGGCTTTTGTGCCTCCCACCGATAAACCATAAGCTCGATTGGGGAAAGCAGCCCGCATCACTGCCCGACTCAGACGATAACCTGGTGAATTTTCGTATCCTTGTAACTCGGAGATCACCACCCGCTTTTCACTGGTGAGTTGTTCAGGCCCAATTAAGGAATTTTCCATGCGATCGGCTTCTAGTGTCAGCAGTGCTTCTAATTTGTCTCGCTGTACTGTGCCAAAGTAAGCTGTTTCGTCATAACTAGTAAAAGCATTGAACTGGCTACCCAAAGCACTAAACAACCGTCCAAACTGTACAGGACGGTCATTTGTACCTTTGAACATTAAATGTTCTAGCTGGTGAGAAATACCATTCTCTCCCTTAACCTCGTTGCGCGAGCCAACTTTATACCAAACTTGCACACTCACCACGGGAGCAGTATGAACTTCCTTGGTTAATACCGTTAAACCGTTGTCTAATACTGTTTTTTGCACTCCTTGGGTGAATGAGAGAGCAGAGACAGGTGTGACTGCTGTTGGCGTTGCAGCATTAGTGAAATTGCCAGCCATTGGCACGATAGTTAAAATAAGGCTGAGGAAAAATCCTAAAAGCATCATGTACGATCGCCGTTTCATAAGCAATACAAAATTTCCAATTTTAAAATAAAACCCCAAAGGGTATTTCAAAATTTAAATCTAACTCAAGTTGCTAGTTATTGAGGGAATAAGACGAAAATGAAATCAAATCCCCTCAAAGGAGATGATATATAAACTTATTGCTGTACTACTTTTTTGCCCATAGCATATCTGGGTGCATTTGTTAAAACTACCCAAGGGTTATTAGGTGCGGCGATAAAACTTTTACAGAATATTAGAAATTATTGCAAATAGATTAACAAGCATTGCAATGTGTTTCTTTTTACACGATTGTAGTAATATCTACTTTTAAAATTGGTTTGATACCTGTTGTCATCCCATTCGGGTAAGTATCTCGGTCAAACTAGCAAAAACTTTTTTAGATATGCAAACAAGAAACTTGATTGGATCGTTCACATTAGGTATGCTGTTAACAGCAATACCTGTATTATCAGCTAATGCCTCAGAAGTAGTACCAAACTTATACCAGTTTCAAGGTAAGAATATCAACATTAGTTACTCAACGACAAGCTTTACTGGCAAGCCCCTTTTTACCTATAAAGATAAGCAACAGACATTAAACTTTCAAGGTACCGATCAGATCCGTACTGTAGAAACAGAGATTGGTACACTCGTAACTGTAACTATCCGTAGGACAGTAGATACTGGCAATATCGTGTTTACTTTGATCTTACCCCGTGTAAACCTTGGAAAAAGCAACTCAGCCGCAGTAGAAACTAAGGGAATCACAACAACAAACCTCTTTTCTGTGATTCCTAAATTCAACCAGGGGCAAAGACAAACTTATACGACAATCCATTTAACTGGTATAGCTCAAGCTGTCGCGTTTTAAGTACACAAGAAGGATAAAAATATTAAACTTCTTGCTTGCATCGAGAAAAGCGGTAATACTGTTCGGTTAAGGCAAGACGCGATAAATCGCCGTCTCTACAATAATCAGTCCTTCGTAAAGAGGGTGATTTATCGCATCTTTAACGATCTAGAATTTTCATCAAAAAACCTTAACCAAACCGTATTGAGAGTGAAGGTAAATAATTGTTTGCCTTCACCATTATCGCTTAACTTTTTGTCAACGTTAATATCGCGTTATTTATGAAATAGATGATAATTTAAATTAAGTAAATTTTAGTTTTATACAATTTTTGATTAAAAATTATCAAGACTTTTAAGAGTATTTTAAATGATTTGATTTTAACTCATCTATTAATACCGATGTCGGGGAAAACTTTTTGTGTCAATTGATTATTGATTCAGTTAGTTTAGCCTCCTAGAGTGGGCAATGCCCACCCTACAAAGTTGCTAAACTTCAATATCCAAAGCACGTACCAAAAAAGCCCATTTATCTGCGGCTTCCTCGATAATTTTAGCGGTGGGTTTACCCGCACCATGTCCGGCTTTCGTCTCAATTCTAATTAGCGTTGGCACATCACCTGCGTGAGCCTCTTGTAAAGCGGCGGCAAATTTGAAACTATGAGCAGGGACAACGCGATCGTCATGGTCGGCTGTGGTAATTAAGGTTGCTGGGTAAGCTGTATTTGGTTTGATGTTATGTAATGGCGAATAAGCATACAGCGCCGGAAACTCTTCTGGATTATCCGCAGAACCATATTCGGAAGTCCAAGCCCAACCGATGGTAAATTTGTGGAACCGCAACATATCCATGACGCCGACTGCTGGTAACGCTGCACCAAACAAATCGGGACGCTGCGTTATACAAGCACCCACTAATAAACCGCCGTTACTACCACCTGCGATCGCTAGCTTCTCAGTTTTAGTATACTTATTAGCAATCAGCCATTCAGCAGCACCAATAAAGTCATCAAAGACATTCTGCTTTTTATCCTTCATTCCTGCTTGATGCCATTCTTCACCGTATTCTCCACCACCACGGATATTAGCCATAGCATAGACACCACCCATCTCCATCCACATCAACAAACTCACAGAAAAACCAGGTGTCATTGAGGCATTAAAACCACCATAAGCATAGAGATAAGTAGGGTTATTTCCATCTAATTTAATACCCTTTTTGTGCGTAATAAACATTGGTACTCTAGTACCATCTTTGCTGTGATAAAAGACTTGTTTTGTCTCGTACTCATCAGGATTAAAATCTACCTGTGGTTGACGGAAAACCTGACTTTTTCCTGTCACCATGTCGTAGCGATAAATAGTGCCTGGTATGGTAAAGCTGGTAAAACTATAAAAAGTTTCAGTATCATAACGCTTACCCCCAAAGCCTCCGGCTGAACCGAGTCCTGGTAGTTCTAACTCTCGAATCAACGCACCTTTAAGGTCAAAAATTTTGATTTGACTGTGAGCATCTTTGAGGTAATCAGCAAGGAGTTGATTATTAAGTATACCGACACTTTCCAAAGTTTCTGCTGATTGGGGAATAATTTCTTGCCAATTTTCTGAGGTGGGGTTTTTCGTGTCAATCGCAATAACTCTTCCCCGCAGTGCATTTAAATCTGTGCGAAAATAAAACACGCTATCATCATTGTCGATAAAGCTATAATCTGCCTCAAATTGGTTAATTAGTTCTACGACTTCCGCATTAGCGTTAGTTAAGTCTTTGTAAAAAACCAAATTTTTAGAGTCAGTCCCTAGCCAAATTGAAATTATTAGATAGCGTCCATCTTCAGTAACGCCACCACTAAAACCCCATTCTTTTTGGTCAGGACGATGATAAATTAGTACGTCTTCTGATTGGGGTTTCCCTAGTTGATGATAGTAGAGCTTTTGATAATAGTTGACATCTTCTAATCGAGTTTTTTCATTTGGTTCATCGTAGCGACTATAGAAAAAACCTTGATTATCGTGTGTCCAAGATGCTCCAGAAAATTTAATCCACTTCAGATGGTCTTGGAGGTCTTCCCCAGTTTCAACATTGCGTACTTTCCACTCTTGCCAATCAGAACCGGAGGAGGATAGACCATAAGCTAAAAGTTTCCCATCCTCGCTAATCGACAATCCTGAAAGAGCAACAGTGCCATCTTCTGAGAGTTTATTGGGATCGAGTAAAACTTGGGGTTGGTCGTCGAGGGTTTTCAAAGTGTAAAAAACACTTTGATTTTGCAGTCCATCATTTTTGAAATAAAAGTAACGTTCGCCTTCTTTAAAAGGAATACCGTATTTTTCATAATCCCAAAGTTTGGTAAGGCGCTGTTTAATTTTTTCCCTAGCAGGAATTTCACTCAGGTAGCCAAAAGTAACTTGATTTTGTGCCTCAATCCAAGTTCTTGTTTCTTCGGAGTCAGGATCTTCTAACCAACGGTAAGGATCTGCAACTGAAGTACCGTGGTAGTCATCGACTTGATTGCTCTTATGGCTGGTTGGGTAAGTGAGATTTTCAGAAGAAGGCATAGTCTTAGGTCAAAGTGCTTCTTTACATACTACAAAGATAGACCCAAGACTTGGGACAATAGTACTAGGTTTTTGGATTTTGAACTCAGAATTGGGTTTGGGGAAAAGGTTAAAGGGGAAAGGTTAAACGGCAAGTATTGAGACTTGGGGTATACACTTTAATTGTTCTCAAAAAGAAAGCCCCGGCTTCTGACGGGGCAATACGTGCTATTTTGATATAGAACAATTGTACTACTAAAAAATAGTATTAGCTTTTATCGAGATAGAAGCGTGTAGAGTTTTCCCTAAAATCGAAGTCTTTTGGTTGATTTAGTTAACGAGTTTCTCTCCTTTCAGCATTCGCGCTGCGGCTTCAAGTAGAGCTTCTTCGAGATAGGGCTTGGTAAAGTAGCCACTAGCACCGAGTTGAGCGGCAATTTGTCTGTGCTTGTCTGCACCGCGCGAGGTGAGCATTGCGATCGGTAAGTGGTTGAGGTTAGAGTCTTTCTGGATGCGAGAGAGTAATTCCAGACCGTCGCAACGGGGCATTTCGATATCGCAAAATACGATATCGCAAGGCAGACCAGAGCGGAGTTTATCCCAAGCTTCCTGACCGTCACGTGCCTGTTCTACGCGATAACCTGCTTTGTTAAATGTCAGGGATAGCAATTCTCGAACTGTAATTGAGTCATCGACAATCAGCACTGTCGGGTCAATCTTCGCGGGAGAGGTATCTGGAGGAGTGAGTTTTTGTTGCCAAGAATTGCCACCAGCTTGTGTAGAAATCCGTCCCTGGAAGATGTCAATTATTTCCAGTACATCAGCAATGGGCATAATCCGACCATCACCCAGAACTGTAGCACCAGCTACACCAATGGGTTTAGGTGCTGGCCCTTCAAATTGCTTAATTACAATTTCTTGTTCGCTTAACACCAGGTCAATCTGTAGAGCAATCAGGGTATTTGCCGATCGCACCACAACCACAGAAACCATATCATCATCTCTGGTGCCGCCATAGACATTACCGCGACTGATTTGGCGATTGAAGGTTAAAAGTTCCTTCAGGGGTCGGAATGGTAGCACCGTATCGCGCCAGGAAATAAATGATTGCCCATTGGCATCGTGCTGAATATTTTTGACTGGGATATCCAGCGTATCTTCTACACCATCCATCGGGAAGGCGATCCTGGAGCGATCGGAGACGCAACAGAGAGCTTTACAAATACTTAGAGTCAGTGGTAAACGAATGGTGAAGGTGGTTCCTTTGCCGATCGCAGAATCGGTGTTAACTGTTCCCCGAATTTCGCTAATCTCGGAGCGCACCACGTCCATACCCACACCACGACCAGAAATTTCATCGGCTTGGTCTTTAATCGTAAAACCAGACTGGAACAGCAGATCGTAGACTTCCAGGCGAGACATCGCTTTTGCCTGCGCTTCTGTAATCATACCAATCTTCACAGCCTTAGCCTTAACCTTTGCCGAATCGATGCCTGCACCATCATCGCCGACAGAAATGATCGTTTGGTTCCCTTGGTGGAAGGCACGGATAGTAATGATTCCCGCAGGTGGTTTACCAGCAGTTTGCCTTTCTTCTGGCGTTTCAATACCGTGAGCGATCGCATTATTCAGCATATGAGTCAACGGATCGGTCAGATGATCCAAAATCATCTTGTCAATTAAGGTATCGCCACCTTCGATCACCAACTCTACTTGTTTGCCACACTTGATGGCGTTGTCGCGCACTCCTCGCCGCCAGCGATCGATAGTTTGAGCAAAAGGCACCATTCGCGCTCTCGTTAATCCCTCTTGTAACTGGGTGGTTACTTGGCGGAACTGCCTTGCTACGCGCTCGGTTTCTTCGGTAACAAAATCAATGTCACTAGCCGACTCACGTACTCGTACAATGCGCTCAATCATCTGCTGTGAGAGTGTGTGAAAGGGAGTAAAACGATCCATTTCTAGTTCGCTAAAACCCCTGTCGGCATTGGAATCAGACGTTTGTAACCCAGGGTCTTTCTTTTTACGTCCAGCTAATAGAGAAGCTTCCAGTAGCGATCGCTCGTACAACTCCTGCATCCTTGCGCCTACATCTGAGAGTTGTTGTACCTGAATTAGCAAGTTATCTAATGACTGTCGCAGTCGTTCATGATCCTGCTCTAAAGTATTGCGGTTTACCACCAACTCCCCAACTAAATTACTCATATCGTCCAGTTGCTTAACTGGAACCTTCATCGTTTCTTCAAATCTCGCAGCCCGACGACTAGAGGGACGGGTAGCTTGGCTGGTGTTCGATTTTACTACAGTAGAATGGGATATTGTTTGATTCGCTTCTGCCAGCAATTTCTCTAAGTCACCAAATTCATCTTTTATGGCTGGTGATGGAGTAGCATTTTTAGCTGAGACTGGTTGAGTGTTGAAGGGCTGGCGTTGGCGTAGACTGTCGTAGACATCGTTGTTGTTATCTGTACTTAGCAAGTCTTCCAAGGCAGCAAAATCTACTTCTGGTATCTTCTTAGCTTTAGGGATGGGTGCTACGTCCTCTCCTAATAATGCTGCCAAGTCTGCAAATTCATCTTCTTGAGCAACTATTTCAGTGGTTTCTGTAAACAATAAATTATTTTCAACAACTGTGTTTTCCCTTAGATCGAAGGTAGTTTCTAAATTATTATTTTCCTCAGTCTCTAAAAGTTCTGGGCTTGTCTGGACTGAATCTGAAGTTTCTCCAAAACTGATGGTTTCTGATAGTTCGTCCACAGTATTCTCTGTGGTTTCCATTTGAATATAGGTCAATTCATTTGTTGCGACATCTTCAAACAGCAGTTGTGGATTTTCATCGATAGAGCCGAACAAATCACCTGGCTGTGCTTCGGATAATGCTGAATCTGAAGTTTCCCCAAAACTAATGGTTTCTGATAGTTCGTCCACAGTATTCTCTGTGGTTTCCATCTGAATATAGGTCAATTCATTTGTTGCGACATCTTCAAACAGCAGTTGTGGATTTT
>NZ_JAVRCA010000019.1:30454-125424 GCF_034530995.1 Nostoc sp. DedQUE04
ATTCATTTGTTGCGACATCTTCAAACAGCAGTTGTGGATTTTCATCGATAGAGCCTAATGAATTAACTTCCAGATCGACAGCAGATATATCTGGGCTTCCATTAGTAAATTCTGGAACAAAATCTAAAGATTCTGGTTGTTGTGGCCTGAGAATTTCTTCTCCAGGATGCTGCGCGAACAAAGGCGTTTCAGGCGTGGAGGTATTGTTGATTATAGGAGAAATAGTTAAGTTACTTGATGTTAATTCATCAAATAAATTATCTCCAGAGTCTGATGATAATATCAAATCTAGCTGTTCTTGATGCTGGAAATTGATATCAAAATCTTCTTCTATATCAAAATTGGCTATAGGAGAAGGTATGGACTGCTGATTATCAGCAAAAATGTCATCAGCCGCCGCAGTAAACAAACTTTCATCTAATGCCCTTTCCACATTCTGCTCAATTAAGGAATCGAATTCGTCCTTTTCCTCTGTGGTTTCCTGGTTCCAGAAGTTGCTCAGATCGTTTTCTGATTGAGAAAACTCAGGTTCTGTTACTGGAGGCGTATCAAATAAATCACTGATTTCTGGTTCACTTGTCGATAGTTGTGGCTGTTCTTCCATTTCAGCAAACAAGTTGTCCAAAGACAAGTCTGTTGGCTGGGGTAATTCTATGTAGTCACTAGGGGTAATTTCTTCTACCCAATTTGCATTTTTAGTTTCTAAGAATAAGTTATCAAAATTATTTTCTTGGTTAGTAGATAGTTCTACACTGGCGAACGGCTCAGTTTCTGGTTGAGTGACATTGCTAGTTGGCAATAGTTCATCATCATCTAACCCCAGTGTCAATAAATCTTCGACTACACTATTTTGGACAATCTCGCTCTTAGTCTGGTTTGTATCACTAGAAATATCAATAAACTCTTGTAAAATTTCGGAAGAAGATGAGTCTAAATTTATCTCAAATTCGTTAATATCGCTCAACTCTAAAGGCGTAGCAGATGTTTGTTGATTTTGCGGTTCTGAATTATCTTTTTCTAGGAAATGGTCGCCAAATAACAAGGATAAATCTTCTGTTTTAGCGGTGGTTGTTGGGTGTAGCGCGTTGCTTATATCCTCATTAAAGGAGAGTAAGTCAGATAAATCGTTATGAGCGTCTTCAGCCTCAGTGCTGCTCAAATCAATTCCAAAGTCATCGATAGTAACAATATCTAAGGTTTCTTCTTGATGCCAGCTTTCATCTAGTTCGGGAGTCTCACCGTCAAATAAATCGGCAAGGGTATTTAACTCAGCTATTCCTACCTCTGGACCATTGGGATCGAGATTGTTACTGATTGGGTGTGCTTCGTCATGTGTGGTGAAAGTAAGACTAGTGTTTCTATTTTCGTTTAGTGGTATTCCTTGTAACTGAAGGGAGGGGCGTTCGTCGGAGACGTTGGCGTAGCTATCGCTACTATCTTTGTCTAGATTTAGTTCTTCAGTCGTCTGGGCTAACGCCTTGGTGTCACCAGATAGAATTGGCTCTGATTCTGTCAAAACCGGAGATTGTTCATCAAATAAATCAGGGGTTATTTCTAATAACTCAATTTCTGCAAAGTTTAAAAGCGCCTCTAGTTGTTGACTAATTGCAATTTCGGCTTCTCTACCTTGCAAAACTAATTCTTGAGCTTGTTTGATTTCGGTAATGACAATTTTAGCTAAAGTCAGATAAGTATTTTCCAGATTGCCGATCGCACTGGCTGCTGCTTGACACAAACCACACCAGTTGGGCAAATTCCAAGTTTCACCAAGTTTGACTAACTGGTGACAGCATTGCTGGAGGTTTTGCCGAGTTGAAGGTGTTGTAGTTTGCTTAAATAATTGCAACATTTCCCGCAGTGTTTGCAGCACTTGGGCTTGAAACTCGCTCCAGTTATTATTTTCTTTAGCGGTGACTGGCGCTAGCGCCTCTTGGGGTGCTACCGAGTCTGGAGATTCCTGATGGGTGTATTCTGCCAGATCGGGAATATCTCGCCGCATGAAAATTTCTGTAAGTGTGGAGACATTCTCTATAGAGGTTGTAGGTTCTGTTGCCTTAGAACTGCTGGCTACTCCACTCTTTGCTTGTTCTACAAGTAGTTCCAGATGCTGATACAGCCATTGAAAGACTGGCTCAGTTTCTGACATCAAAGTATTAGCTGCATCTTCAGAAAGACCATAAGGCCCACTCAAATGCTCTAAAAGCGATTTTAGGGTATCAGAGACACCAAGAAATAAAGACTCTAACTTTTGGTCAATCTGAACCGGATTATCTTTGAGAATTTTGAAACAATCTTCCAGACGGTGGGAGGTATGCTGGATGCTAGTCAATCCAAGCATCGCCGCTCCTCCTTTGATGGAGTGAGCCGCCCGGAAGACCTCACTGATCATTTCCGGGTCGTTCAGGGTACCCTCTAAATTCAGCAAGCCCTGCTCAATGGTATTCAGGTGATCCCTGGCTTCTTCGATAAAGTAACCCAAAATCCGCTGTTGTTGTTCCGGCAGCATAGTTTTTTAGTCAAGAGTCATTAGTCATTAGTTATTAGTCATTAGTCATTGGTCATTGGTCATTGGTCATTAGTCATTGGTCATTAGCAAATAAAAAGGACAAAGGACAAAGGACAAAGGACAAATGACAATTTATCTGGTTTCCATAGTTTCCACTCGGAAACGTTCAACGGAGGCGATCAAGTCACGAGATACACCTACTAAGTGTTGTAGAGCACCTGAAACTCGCTGTGCTTCTTGGGAAGTTTCTTGGGCGGTCAGTTCTACTGATTGCATTACATGAGCGACGGCGCGGGAGGTTTCCGTTTGTTCCACAGTGTCGCTAGTAATAGATCGCACAAGAATATCGATGCGATTCGCCACTTGAATAATGTTTTCGAGCGATCGCTTGGCATCTTCTGCCAATTTTGTACCTTTAATTACTTGTTGTGTGCCTTCTTCCATCGCGGTCATTACAGAGCCTGTTTCGCTTTGGATTTGCATCACAATTTGTTCAATTTCTTTCAGGGATTTGGCAGATTTATCTGCTAGCTGGCGCACTTCATCTGCAACGATCGCAAACCCGCGTCCGGCTTCTCCGGCTCTTGCCGCCTCAATACTAGCATTGAGTGCTAACAAGTTTGTTCTGGAAGCAATTTGAGAAATCAACGCCACAATTTTAGAAATTTCTTGGGAAGATTCCGCCAACCGCTTTACTTTGCGAGTGGTTTCGGCAACGGTTTCTCGAATTTCTAAAATCCCTGCTACGGTATTTTCTACTGCTTCGCCACCTTTCAAGGCGATCGTACTAGCATCACGAGCAACGGTTTCGGCTTCCCGCGCCGCCTCTGCTACCCGTTGAATCGAGTCGGTCATCACCTGTACAGAATTCAGCGTTACTGCCAACTCTTCTGCTTGCCGCAAAGCATCACTAGATAAAGCTCTCGCAAAGGTTTCGGAGTTGGTTGCACCTTTTGTTACATCCTTCGCCGCGACTTTTACCTGTTGCACAATATCCCGCAGGTTTTGAATTGTCAGGTTAAAGGCATCAGCTACGGCTCCTAGTACGTCGGCTGTCACTTCCGCTTGGACTGTTAAATCGCCTCTAGCAGCTCCTTCCACATCATCCAAGAGCCGAATCACCTGACGTTGAAGGTTTTCTTTGGCTTCTTCTTGTTCATCGGCTTTGCGTTGGGCTTCACTTGTGGTTGTGAAAATTACCCGCGCCATTTCATTAAAGCCAGTGGCTAAATGCCCCAATTCATCTTCGGAAAACACCGTGGCTTGAGCATTCAGATTTCCTTGACGTACAGCCTCAAACTGAGCTTGGAGGTCATCAGTTGTGCGCCGAATTTGTTTAAGCGCCAGATTCCCCATGAAGCCTGCGGTAGCAAAACCTGCAATCCCAGCGGCTAGTGACATTGCCCAACCTGTGTTTCGTACTGATTCTCGTTGTTGGGGTGGCGAAAATGTGGTAGCGACAAAACTAACTGTGGCTACAACCAGCGCCGAGACTATGCCCACACTTCCAGCAATTAGCCATTGTTTTCGTTCAATGGAGGCATTTTCTAATGGTGCTAACCATCCCTGCTCGATGCTGACGTTGGGTTCTAGTTTGGAGATATCTGTTTGGCTAAAGACTGGAACGGCTTCATGGGAACCAGTCATTGAGAAAAGTTCTTCTTCGCGATCGGCTGAATTACTTGCAAAAGCCTCTGCTACTTGAGGGCGTCCAGTGTCACTAGTTTCTGCTGGAGCAGAATGCATTGCTGCATTACCGAAGTTAGAATCTCCTTCGATTAGGTCAAACCCTGGAATATTGCCTAAATCGTCAAATTCCTCAAAGTCATCTAAAAACTCGATATTGCTCTTAGAATTTTCTCCATTCAGTATATTGCTTGAGTCTTCATAAGAGTTTAAACCATCTGAGCCAAAGGCAGACTCAAATGCTTCCATATCAAAATTTTCATCATCATCGAAGCTATTTTTACCGCTGAATTCACCTGATTTAAAATGCTTTTCTTTTCGAGGTAAATTACTATTAAAAGCTGATTCGTTATCGGCTAAATTCGACTGGAAATCTGATTTTGCTTCAATTTTTTTTGGTGTTAACCAGCTATGGGATTCGGTTTCAGATAAGTTATTTTGACTGCCGTATTCCAAGTTATTTGTTGTTGGCGAATCATTTCTCGGTTCTTCTGCAACAATCAGTAAAGTTTCGTCTCCAAAACTAGATTTTTTATATTCTAAATTTCCCATACTCTGATCTGGAGACTTTGGCTCACTCAACAAATCAGGGAAATGATTCTCGTTATTATCAGTTTGTGAATTAGAAGATGAAGAGTTATTATTATCAATAGTTGAATTTCCGTAAGGAGAATTTATCCCATTATCTGAGAATTGACTATTTGCTAATGATTCTTCAGAAATATCTTCTGAGATACTTTCCTGCCAAAAAGCAGGCAACTCTAATTCTGTGTTCTCCTCCCAGTTTTTATTTGGCTCTTGTTCCTGTGATTCTTCATTCATGGCAAAAGGATCATCACCAAAAGCTATAGAAGAATCTGATATTTTTTCTGTTCCAATACTATCTTCTGTGGGCAGTTCGAATGGACTTTTTGAAGATGTATCTTCAACGCCATTCAGACTTTCTTGATGCTCTCCAAAAAAGTTCAAATCAAGATTGTCGCTGTCAAACTCTTGATTAGCGCTTAAATCTTCTAATTCTGATTCGCTATATGCCAGTGGATCGGATATCTCTGAATTTATTTCCTCTTGACTTTCTGATGGATCGAGCTGCCCACTAAATGATTCTAAATATTGATTGATATTGTCAATTCCATTCTTGGCAAAACCAATAATTTCTCGATCGTTAGTCAAGCCTAACACCTGTTGATATTCTTCTTTTGCTACATCATAGTGTTGTAAAACATAGTAGATGTGACCCCTCAACAAATGGGTATTGGGGTCATCTGGTAAATTTTGCACCACTTGGTCAATTAAAGTGGCCGCAACCTCATAATTTCTTTGAACATAGGCGGTCATCGCCTGTTGATATGTTGGCTCGTAATTATCAATACTTGCTGCCATTTCCTCCTCCAATTTCATCCTGCCCACCTAGCACTTCGTACAATTGCCATTTGATCGAGCAATCGGAGACACTGATTATTTTTAGCACCTAATGACCACTCTCCACGTAAAAAGGGAGCCATCGTATCTGGAACACTAGTTGGTGGCATGAGATTCTGGACATCCAACCAGTCCATACCACCGATTTCCTCTACTGCTAAACCCACTATTGTGTCTTGCTCTTCAATGGCAATCACCGAAATTTCAGCTCTATCCGTGTTTAATGCACCTGCTTCCCCCAGAAATTGACCCAAATCGGCCACCCAAATAACTCGACCTCGTAAATTTAGAGTACCCAAAAGTAAAGGAGAAGCATTAGGAATCGGGGTGATTCTGTCAGGACTTAGTTCAATTACCTCCCGGATGCCAGTTGCTTGTAGTGCAAACTCCTGATGCGAGGGAATGTAAAACCTCAAATGTAACTCACCTTCAGGACTTTCTACTTGTAATTCTGGTCGAAAGTGGTCTTGACCGCTGCCACTTAAAAAGTCCGGTTTGCTGACCATGTTGTTTTTATCCTTATCCTCGCAGCAGTTGTTTGACTGTTCCTACCAACTCGGTTGGTTGAAACGGTTTGGCTATGTAAGCGTCTGCACCCTGTTTCATGCCCCAATAGCGATCGAATTCTTCACCTTTGGAAGAACACATAACTACTGGGACATTTTGGGTTTTTGGATCGGATTTTAACCGCCGACAAACTTCGTAGCCGTTCATTCGGGGCATGACAATATCTAATACCACTAAATCTGGAGGTGCTATTTGAATTGCCTCTAATGCTTCTAATCCATCACTAGCATGGGTAACTGTTAGGCCAGTTGCTTTCAGGAGGTCTGTAATCATCTCCCTTTGCGCTATACTGTCTTCCACAATCAGAACTGTGCTCATAATTGTCTATTTACCTCCTGATTTAGACGTTCCTAATTGGAACATTCCCTGATTCCTCCGCAAGTATTAACTGTATAAATTAATTTTAGGTTCTCACTATTTTCCTGGATATTGACGTTTCACTCAGTTAACTGACTCTGTGATAACATCTTTTTACTCATCTTTTAATAGATCAACAAATCTTGGATCTGTTTATTTGCCCAATGCCCCATGACGCCACTTGCTCCACTTGGGGAGACCCCAAGACCGCAGTGGCTCCCCCATGCCCAATACCCAGTGCCCTATTTTCATTGGTTGTTAATATATTTCTCTACGAGCATCAGTAACTCAGTGTCTGTAAACGGTTTTGTCAAATAATCTGTTGCCCCGACCATCCTAGCTTTGACTCTATCCATAAACCCATCTTTCCCAGTAAGCATGATAATCGGTGTGAGCCGAAATGCTGTTGAATGTCGGAGCATGGCACAAACCTCGTATCCTTCCAATTCCGACATAGCAATGTCGCATAAAATTAAATCTGGTTTGAGTTGAAAAACCAGACTCAGTGCCTCTAAAGGATTGGTGAGAGCGATCGCTTCATAACCTTGTGGTTGTAAGATGGAATTTATAGTCTCACCGATGGCGATCGCATCGTCAATACATACTATCCGCCCCATCGGTTTTTCTTTCAATTCCCTGTTATCCGTGTGTGTATCTGGGTGATTAGTCTCTGAGTATACTAGTTGTAGCCAACTTTGTTGCACATAAGGATATATTGCCTTAGCGACTGTCAAAATGTCTCGGTTGAGATGGCGAGCTAGTTGTCGCAAGGATGTTTTACCATCAGCCCAATGTTGTAGCTTATTCACGGTTGCTTCTGGTAAAGAAGATTGTAGCTGAACTTTGTCAGATAGCACTGGCAATTGCTCTGGAGACTGAATGTGTGGATAGAGTTGCTTCCACTGTTGCAGCTGCTTGGTGATTTTTGTCACCAATGGAGCAATCTCATAAGTATTTAATTGCGGGGTAAGTGCTGCACCCTGATGGAAAATGAAGTTACCTTGGCGTAAACTCAGCAAATCGAAGAGAGTTTCATGCACCAAACCGTAAATGATACTACCAGCTATCTTAGGGTTGATGATATTCCGCTCCAAGAGTGCCCAAAGATAGGCATACTCTGGCGCGTCGGTTGGTGGTAGGGTGGCAATTTGTTTGTCGGTGAGTCGCATTTCAACTCGATAATGACGTAAATAATCACTAATTCTGGATAAACTACTCTCGCCTTCTTGGCAATAGATAATTTGACCATTCAGGAAAAAAACGAACCAAGACTGTTGTTTAGGGCGATAAATGTTTGCTCCATCTCCACCCAGTTTGTTGTTATGGTGAGAGCTATAAGCTTCCACCCATAGTTGCCCAGTTCGCTGTCCCAATTCAATCAATTGCAGGATACTGCAAATATCAATTTCATTTAAATTTCCCTGCATTTAGCTAAAAAGTACTCCTTAAGTATTGCTGAATTCTGAATCGTGAATTATGACTTATTCTTTAAGTATTGATTATGGAGTATTGAAAAGATTTTTACTCTATGTCTGATTGTCATTAGGGAATACATTAAACTATAAACCTTTATCTTTCGTAATACACTTTGACAAAGCTAGTGTTAACACGGAAGTCATCATCACTGTCATCAGTACAAAATATAAAGGCGCGACCAGATCGCTTCTATAAGTATCAAGACGTAACATCTTGCGTCTATAGTTTTGTCTGTCTTGTTCTTCTAAACCCTGGTTCAGTGAGACAAGTTAACAGAATTATTTAAGGTATATCTCAAAACACGAACTTTAAGTGCATCAATAAAGGACTAACGGTGTGCTGTATTTAGCAGAAGTACAAAAACAGAAAGGTGGTTTACTCAGTGGCGGTGGCAAAACCGAACTGAAACTGCTAGCTTGTCAGCGAACTGACCAGAATTGGAGTACTGTGTCGGAAGAGGTGATTGCCGCTGAGGACGCAAGCAAATTAAATGATGGTGCTTTGGTATTGGCTGAATTGAATCCGAATCGTCAAGTGCAGCGGATTCAAGAAGCAGGGCGTCCACTCGTCAACATTTTGCAGAATTTTTCCCGCCAGTTGGAGAAATTTAAGCTCAAGGAAGATGAGATCGATCAGTGGAAACAGTCACTAACATTTCAGGCGCAAGAGTTGAATCGCCGTGAAATGGACATGGAGGTAAGAGCAGAACAGTTGCAGCAATTGGAGGATGAGGTACAACATCTAGAGGAGCAAAAACAGGAAGTTGACACCTCCCGCCAGGAAATTGAACGATTACAAGGAGAAATTGAGCGCAACCGCCAAGAGTTGGAAGGCGCTTGGGAGCATTTACGGGGTGAGCAGCGTCGCCTGGAGGAACGCCAAGCGGATTTTCAACAAGGGACGGTTTTGGATGAGGAGCAAAGTCGAGTAATGAGTGAGTTACTCGATCGCTTGTCTAGTCGTATTACTCCTACGGAAACAGTTAGAGAACACCTGCATCTAGCCTTTGAATTAGTCGAAAAGCAGCAAGCGACTCTTACCCCACACTGGCAAAAACTGGAGGAGCATAAAAGTGCGATCGCACAACAGCAAGAAGAAGTTGAGCGCTTGTCACAAACCTTTAGCGATCGCCAAAATGCGTTGCAAGAAGCGCAAAATTCTCTAGTTCAGCAAAGAGCGCAATTGCAAATAAATACAGCAGACCTTACCAGTAAGCAAGAGTATGCTCAGCTCGTCAAAGAGCAGTTACGAAACGCCGAAGAGTTATATCAACAGATGCACTCTTTAGCTGCAACATCTGGTGATGTAGTTCTTGGCAAGGAAGCTGATGTGGAGGCTTTGGAAAAAATGCCTTTAGAAGAACTACAAAAGATAGTTCAAGACTTGCAGCATAAGTTAGAAATCGACGCTAGCTTTGTTCACGATCAAGAACAAGAACTGAAATATAAACAAGAAGCTATAGAAGAACTTCAAACTAAATTAAATCACGCATCTGACCATGACCACATCAATTTGGAACTAGAACTAACTGATGAAAAAGACCTTTATCAGATGCTAAATTCCAGTTTGGTGGGACAACGCCGCAATATGCTACAGCATCAGAAGTTTCTCAAGCAACATCAAACTGTACTGCTACGGCGGCAAGGACATACTGTTACTGAGGAAGAAAGTAACAACAAAATTAATTTAGAACCGATTCTGTTACAAATTGAAAATCAGCGACAACAATATTCACAAGAAATCCAAAAGCTGGAACGTGAAATTGAGCAGATTCGTTCTGGTGTTGAGCTAAATCAGGGAATGATTGACAATCAAACTCACGATCTAGATGAAAAGCGCCAAGAACTGAAAGCGATCGAGGAAAATTTGCTATCCCTACGAAGAACAACCGCTGAATTATCTGGTCGAGTGAATCTTTATCAAGAAGCACTGCAACCAATTCAGGATTCTCTAGATGGATTACGGCAAAAGCTGCAAGGAATTGCAGAATCTTTGGATCAATTCCAGGAAACTGGTGATTATCAAGTCCAAGCGATCGCTCAGTTGCGTCATACTCTCCAGAGTTTAATGCCTCAGCCGGAATTACTAGCTTCTTAAAAAGCAAATATACTAGGCGATTAGAAATCGCAGCTACGCAAACTCAAAGAATTTGAAACCCACGGAGGTGGGTTTTGTATTTCGACTCCGCTCAACACAAGTCTGTATAGCCGCGAATTCTATTCGCCAAGGCAGGTGTGTTTTTACAAAAGTCTGTAGACCATTTTGCTTTAGTAGCGAGCTTATACCAATTGCTTAATGCTTCCTGACAATCTGCATGGGTTTCTGCATATTCTCTTAAGATTCTAAAACTAATAATGTGCATCGTCCCTAATAACAAAAAGATTTTAAATAACTACTTAAAACAGATCCAGTCGCCTTCTACTTGAGCGATCGCACTTAAAGTTTGATAGCGCCTACGTGCAGCAGCTTCATTATTTACGGATAATATACAGAATTTTGTATAAATTCGCAGGTAAGTTATGAATGCATTGGAGATGTCCAATGCAAAGCGGCGGTGTTGCACCAATTGGGAATTCTTTACGCCAACAAAGGGGAAGTGGATGAAGCGATCGCACTTTTCAATCAGTCTTTAGAAATAAATGAACGCATTGGTAATGTCCAAGGCAAAGCGACGACGTTGGACTGTCTGGAGTATCTACGCCAACAAAGGGGAAGTGGATCAAGCGATCGCACTCTACAATCAGTCTTTGGAAATTAATGAACGCATTGGAAATGTCCAAGGCATAGCGGCGACGTTGCACCAATTGGCAATTATCTACACCAACAAAGGGGAAGTGGATGAAGCGATCGCACTCTACAACCTGTCTTTAGAAATAAGTCAACGCATTGGTGCTGTCCGAACTCAAACAATGACTCTGCGGAGGTTAGGAGATTTGGCAGAACAGCAGGGTGAATACACTAAAGCGATATCCTATTTGCAACCAGCTTCAGAGATTTTGCAGCGATTGCAGTCACTACACGCTGAAAGTGTGAGTGCAAGTCTTGATAGGATAATTCGTAATTCGTAATTACAGTACGGAAAGATTTTTTGTCTCACGCAGAGGCGTAGAGAAGAACGCGAGAGTGTTTTATAAATAAATGAAAATTGCTGTAATGAGTCTTTGATACTCGTTAACGAGTGTTTAATACTCGCGGACGAGTCTTTTATACTCGTGGAGGAGTCTTTTATACTCGTGAATGAGTCTTTGATACTCGTGGACGAGTCTTTGATACTTGTGAATGAGTCTTTTATACTCGTGAATGAGTCTTTTATACTCGCGGACGAGCCTTTTATACTCGTGGATGAGTCTTTTATACTCGCGGACGAGCCTTTTATACTCGTGGATGAGTCTTTGATACTCGCGGACGAGTCTTTACAGTAATTTAGGTGAGAGAATCAGGATCTATGCCGAGCGATCGCAACCGTTCTCGTAATAATTGGGTTTCTCGCTGTGCTTGTTGAGCTTTTTGTTCTGCTTGTTGAGCTTTTTGTTTTGCCTGCTGAACTTCTAGTTGAGCAAGTTTTTTGTCTTCTTCTGGTGTTAAAAACCTTTGTCCTTGTTGGTTATACCAATACATCCACTCCCGTGGTATGCCTAGATAAATTCCTCGTTCGATGCCAATTCCTAAATCAATTTCTGGCAACCAAACTGGATTACCATCATGTAATTCATAAACATTGTTAACTAATTTGTAAACTTCTAAACGTGGCTTGCGGCGACGAAATGGGTTGTAAACTACATAATACAAAATTCCCAATCTTGCATACTCTGCTTTTTTGGTCGAGTACTCACCACGGTATGTTTTAGATACTACCTCCAAAACTAATATCGGTAGTTTCTTCTCTTCCCAAAGCACGTAACTGGGACGGAGGTTTTCATCATAAAATCGCTCTACGCCCAGACTCAAAAACCCATCTGGTACTATTGGCGGTAAGTCTGGATCGTAATAAATACCCATGTCAACGCCAAAAAACCAATCCATGCGTTCAGGCCAAGCCATTGCCAAAAGCACTTTCAGTAAACCGGGAATCAAATCTTGTAATTCGTTATCCACTGGGGTGTCGTCAGAGTCTGGTAGTTCCTCTGATGAGGGCAAACAAGCTAATGGATCGTAATTTAGCATGATGGGCTGACTGTTTTTCGGTGATTAAGCTGTTACGCATACAACTTGCATTATCAGGGCGGGCTTTTCGGCTCACCCCACAATCATATTGAAAAAATATTAGTGCAAATTAAAGGCGCAACAGCTTAGTACATCTTTATTTTATTAATAAATTTTGATAGCAATTTAGAAGAACGCGAGAGTGTGATTTAACGTGAATTCGACAAATCTCTCCCTGCTTTGCAATAGCAATACTCAAAACTATTTCAAACAGATCCAATCGCCTTCTACTTGAGCGATCGCACCACCAGGAAATGGATCGGTTTGCGATCGGTTGGGCGCTATAATTAAAGCCGTTAATTTTTCAATGTGTTCAAAACTGGGCGCATCAGTCAATATTTGCTGCAATACCTGACGCATCACCCGACGTTGCAATGCCAGTGGTGCTTTCTGTAATACCCGACGATTTAACCGTAAGGGAAAAACAGTAAGAGAATCTTCTTCATGTCTCACGCCCAATGCCGCACCCCGCAACTGCTGGGCAGTTTTTTCCAAATATTCCACTTCCGCTTGTAAAAGTTCTGCTGTTTGAGCTAGGGCTGATTCTACTTTTGGGTTGAAATTATCTCGCAAATATGGTAATAATTCTTGACGGATGCGGTTGCGGGCATATTGCAAATCTTGATTGGTGGAATCTTCCCAAATTGGTAATTTAAATTCTTGACAAAATTGCTCTGTTTGTATCCGAGTAATTTCTAAAAGTGGACGCACTAACCCAATGCCTGTAGTTAGGGGGCGTTGCCAAGTCAGGGCTTGTAAACCATCAGCACCAGTACCGCGAATTAAATTATAGAGGAGAGTTTCGGCGCGATCGCTGGCGGTGTGTCCTGTAACTATATATTGATAATTATTTGCTTGTGCGATCGCACTTAAAGCTTGATAGCGCCAATCGCGTGCAGCAGCTTCACTATTTATAGGCTTGTTCGCTGTTTCTAAATAAAAAGATATACCCCAAGTTTTAGCTAAGTTTTCGACGTGGTTAGCGTTAGCTTCGGAGTCAGAACGCCAGCGATGATCGCAGTGAGCGATACCTAAATACCATCCCCATTTGGATTGTAAATCTAAAAGTAATTTTATTAAACACAAAGAATCTTGTCCGCCGGAGACAGCGACTAATAGCCGCTGGTTGCGCTCAAACAAATGGCGCGATCGGATGGTGCGATGAATTTTTGCATGTAGGGGAGTCCATACCATTTTATTTTTTTCAGCGCACACAGACACAGATAATTTTCTATTATATCTGTGTGTATCAACTTGAGTATTAGTTTTTACCTTCCTTTAGTTGCTGCCGAAGGTCGTCAAGGGGAGAGTTTTCGTGCTTGATGTTTAATCGATTATCTTCGATTTCGGTTTCATCAGGGCAGAATTCTAGACGTACTCTAATTTTACCTGTCCGCCATTGTTGACCGGGTATTATAACACAACATTCAGATCCTTCTCCAAATACTCTTGATCCTGACGATGTAAAGTGTTATGCCCAAATTTTTTTGATTTCCTTGAATAACTGAAACACTATTTGAGTGCGAGGTAAAGTTTCAAATGCTTCTTGATGAAAATGCACAACATCATCAGGATTTAGAGGTTCCCATTCATCATTCATAATCAATTTCCTGTAACTAAATTTATAGTTTCCAAGATATTGGAATTAATTGTTTGGATTTGACTTACAGCCGCAACTTATTTAACTATCACTGCTAGTTAGGGGAAACTAATGAGGAGTCCTGAGTACAGTTAGGGACTTGGGGAGCGTTGAGCCATTGCTGAGTAGTGATAATCAGCCTGAAGATGGGGTGATAGAGATAATTTACTTAAATAGATAGTGCTAATAAAAACTTAGTATCTATCTCTTACCCAAGGGTAGGGGACATCATTATACATCATAAATTTCTGTTGTAATTAGTGCAGGGTAGAGCTAGCGTAAAGTAGACAATTTGACAATCTTTAATACTAAAACTACTTGGCGTATAGTCATAATCTGTCCACACGCAAGAAGAACGCAAGATACTTAATATATGGTTCAGAATCTCGACTGTCTGTTAATTGCTCAAGCTGTTGTACAGTGTCTGCATGGAAAGCTTGTTGCAGAACAAGCTAAATTCTTAGCAACTGTTACTGATGAAAAGTCAGGCTACATAAATAAGCAGAGTCAGTCTGGTGTTTCTCAGGCTCCCAGACTGACTCCTAAGTTCAAAAACATAGAAAGGACTGTAAATGATGAAACCTCAAATTCCATCTATTATCCAACCCCATTTAAAGGTTAAACCAATGGAGACAGAAAGAAAAGCCCCAGAGGAACCCTTCTGGAAGAAACTTCCAAAACCCATTACCGTTAACGTTATTGGTTGGGTGACTGCTTTGGGAATACTCTCGGCTTCGGGAGTGTTGGCAGGAGCCAAATGTGGAAGCCTGCACGTTCAACTTAGCTCTTTTGAGTTGCAACTCATAAAAGGAAGTTGTACACCATTTGATCGACAAATGAAATAACCTACCTCTGCTACTGCTAGGGCAGGTTTATGATGCCTGCCCTTACCTGGGTGATCGCTCCTCACTTCTAGGGGGTAAATTTTCAAATGCTTCTTGGTGAAAATGCACAAATTATCATCAGGATTTAAAGATTCCCATTCATTATTTATAATCAATCTCCTATAGCTAGATTTATTACCCCGTTCACGACTGTTGTAATTGGTGTAGGATCTAAAACGCTCAAAACTAAGCTCCATAAAGGTTTGGGCATATTGCACCTTGTGATAAATGCGGGCTTGGCGTATAGTCATAATCTGTCCGCACGCAAGAAGAACGCAAGACACTTAATATATGGTTCAGAATCTCGAAAGAACACGCCAAAGTGCAAGGTTTCCAGAAACTGCACCGGCTGCTAATCCCGTATTTTTTAGAACCTATAGCCGCCGTACAAAGGCGGGACTTAGGGAAACATGGGATGAGGTATGCGATCGCACTATACTCGGCTTAGTCGAGTTGGGAAAGCTAACTCAAGAAGAAGCTGCCACACTGGATAAGATGCAGCGTAACTTGAAAGCTATGCCCAGTGGGCGCTGGCTATGGGTTGGTGGTACAGACTGGATAACCAAGCCCAAGAACTTTTCCGGCGCTTATAATTGCACCTCTACCAATCTCGAAGACTGGAGTGCCTTCGGGTTAATGATGGATCTGGCAATGATGGGCTGTGGTACTGGAGCCGTCTTAGAACCACAATTTATTAACCAGTTGCCCCCCATCCGTAATCAACTGAATGTCACTGTACAAGGTGAAATTGGCAGCACTCCTGTGCAACAGCGACGTGAATATACTCAAACTCATATACAAGGAAATAACGTCACTATTCACGTTGGAGATAGCCGTGAAGGTTGGGTTGAATCATATCAAACCCTATTAGAACTTTCCAGTAACGAACAATTCTCAAAAGAAGTTGAAGTATTAGTTGATATCAGTGATGTCCGAAAAGCAGGAGAAACTCTCAACGGCTTTGGAGGAGTTGCTAATCCTGTAAAATTACCTGTACTGTATCAAGGGTGTGCATCTATTCTCAATAAAGCTTTAGGACGACAATTAAATTCAGTTGAATGCTGTCTATTAATCGATCAAGCTGCTGTCACAATTGTTGCCGGCAACATACGAAGAAGTGCGGGGATGCGTCAGTTTATTGCTGACGATGAACAAGGAGCCACCGCCAAAGATAACTTATGGCAGCAAGATGAAAATGGCAACTGGCGAATCGATCCTGAGCGTGATGCGCTCAGGATGGCAAACCATACCAGAGTTTTTCACCGCAAGCCGACCTTAGAAGAATGTGTTGGTGCTGTCCGCAAACAATATTACAGTGGTGAGGGAGCGATTCAATGGGCTGGTGAAGCCGTAGCGCGATCGAACATTGATTTGCTGCCAACACAATCTGACAAAGTTGAGTTTTTACAAGCTTATGAACAAGGAACAGCAAAACAATGGTTACAGGAACGTCATTCAAATCTGGATGCTAATGAGTTAGAACATCGTTTAGCTCGCTATGGGCTAAATCCGTGTGGTAAATGATTTTGCCTCACGTTAAAAACCTCGCAAAAACGGGGAAAGCTGAGATGCTAATCCCGTGGTAATCAAAGGAACTAAAAAGCCTTTGACACCGTACAGCGTAGAGAGTGAAACTAGATTGTATGAGAAATTGGTGTCTAGAATATAATCTCTCCAAGAGTGCGGGGGTGGATGTGAAAAACACTTTTATAATCTCAAGTCACATTTGCAAAATGTACGCGGAGCTACTGCAAATAATCAAGCAGTAGAACTAGGGGATAAAAAGCCTTTAGGGTAACAAAGAAAGGAAATCATCGGCAGTAATTTTCACTGCAATTTGTCTGAGGTTCACCTTAATCAAATCGACCCACGTAACTATAAAGAACAAGAAGAAGCTTTCACTGCTGGAGCGCTATCTGTAGCAGCACTTTTAAATCACAAATTCCTGGAACCACGCTATCAATACAGCCGTGAATTAGACCCGATTGTGGGAGTTTCTTTTACAGGTTTATTTGATTTCTTTGTCCATGCTTTTGGTGTTGATTGGCTGCGCTGGTGGGAAGCCGGAAGACCTGCAACTCCACAAGGATTAGCTTTCAAGCGTGAGGAAGAGAAATACCTCAGTTCTTGGAGAGATATTGTACATCGGGTAGTTTGGGATTATTGCGATCGCCACAATCTCAAGCGCCCAAATCGTTGCACCACAGTTCAACCTAGTGGCACTAAGGCTTTATTAACTAATGCTAGTTCGGGGTGGCATCCTCCTAAAGCGCAAAGATTCATTCGTCGCATCACCTTCGGTAAAAATGACCCAGTAGCCTTAGCTTGTATTGACTATGGTTACAACGTCATTCCCTCTCAATCAGACAAAGACGAACAAGGCAATTTACTTAACGATCCCTTCGATCCACGGGTGAGTGAATGGCTAGTGGAAATCCCTGTTTCTGTAACTTGGGCTGATTTACCAGGGGCTGATGAAATTGATGTTTCTAAGTTTTCAGTCTCAGCCCAATTTGATTTTGTCCTCCAGGTTCAACGTTGGTATGTGACTCACAACACATCAGCTACTTTGGAACTTCGCTCTGATGAAATCGAGCCTTTGGGACAGCGCATTTACGAAACCATTCAGAATGATGAAGGATATATTTCAGCTGCTCTTTTAGCCCGTTTTGACGATTTGCAATCATTCCCACGTTTGCCGTTTGAACCAATAAATAAATCAACCTACGATCGCTTAACTCAAGAGGTGAAAGCGCGACGCAAAACAGATGATTTCTGTGCAGTACTAAGCCGCTACGATTTAGGCGAAATGACAGAGGCTGGCCCTAGTGGTTGTGATTCTGATAAGTGTATGTTTCCCGATCGGGAACCAAGCTCATAAGGCGAAATGATCGGGGAGTAGGGAGTGGGGGACAAGGAGGACAAGGGGGACAAGGGGGACAAGGAGATAAACAAAACTTCTAACTCTTAACTCCTAACTCCTAACTCCTAACTCAGCACTCATTACTCATTACTCATTACTCAACACTGTTTTGCCCAATGCCCCATGCCCAATGCCCAATCCTTTAACACGTTACGATCAATTAAGAAGTAATAATTTTTTACGGCAGTGCCAGGAGTCTTTTTATGTTCATTAATGAATTGTCGCCTATATTCAGAGAATTTACCCAGCATCCAGTCTCATTTGTAGGTGGGTTTTTCTCTGGTGTGCTTCGACTCAATCTTGCAGACGATCCAGTTAAAAGCTGGCTAGATAAACAGAGCCGCTCAAATAGTTACACCAGCATCACAACGGATGCACATAACGGCAAAGCCAGTGGTCCTCAGCAGATTTCGATTGACTAAAAACTCCAACCTGACATAGTTTAATTTACTACAAAATAAGGAGTCAGTGCTGCCGATGGCAGCGCTGACTTTTACTTTTTATATCAAGTTCGGGTAATTAGTTATGATTTCCAGAGTCATTGCACCCCACCCCCAGCCCCTCCCCGCCTGCGGGGAGGGGAGACGAAGCGTAGCTTTGGCGGGGTGGGGTTCTTGGGGTTTAGTAAGTAATCAAGCGGACATGATATTACAATCAACATCTTGGCATTTGTTACTTTTGCAAGGTGTCTATTGTACTCCTGCAAAGAAGCAAGCTACGTAGAAAGTGTGATGATGAATTACTAATACCATTTATTTGTGAGGCTGCGCCAAATTTTCTTTCTTTGTGACGGCAGTCGCTCATGGGGGAAACCCCCAAGACCGCGCTGCCTCTCCTTTGCGCCTTCTCTAACGAGACGCTGCGCGTAGCAAGATCCCCGAAGGGGTATGCGGTTCGTTTTTCTTTATATGGTTTAGCGCATCTTCATACAGAATTGGTATAACTACGATTAACTGCGTTGCCAAATTTTAATTGTCTTATCCAAACTGCCACTGACTAACATTTCGCCGGAAGCTGTGAAGGCTAATGCTGTGACTATATTCCCATGACCTGTAAACGTAGCCAGCAATTCCCCGGTTTGTAAATGCCACAATTTGATGGTTTTATCAGCACTACCGCTAGCGATAATTTGTCCATCGGGACTTAAAGCGATCGCATATACCCTATCTCTATGTCCTTTAAGGGTATGAAGTAATTCTCCAGTCTCCAATTGCCAAACTTTAATCGTTTGATCCCAACTACCACTCACAAGCAGTTTAGCATCTGCACTGATTGCTAAGGAACAAACGATGTGAGAATGACCCATGAGGGTATGCAGTGGTTGTGCATCTTTTAAACTTTTGATTCCCGTTTGCGGTGAGGTGCGCCAAACTTTGATTTTGCGGTAGCTACCTGTAACTAGAGTTTCGCCGTCTCGACTCAAAACTAGGGAATGAGCAGCTGTATCATCTAAAGAAAGTGCGATCGCAACCTGACGATGCATCAAATCCCAAAAGAGAATTTTTCTGTCATCTCCGCCTGTCGCTAACATTCTGCCATCTGGGGTGAAAGCAGCACACCGCACTACCCCATTGTGTTTGTGCAAAATATCTATCAAGTCTAAAGCGCCTACGTGCCAAAGCTTAATTGTCGAATCTGCACCGCAACTGACTAAAGTCTGTCCATCTGAACTAAAAGCTAGGGAATTCACTTCATCCACCAGCCCAGATATTACCCAAGGATACTCTGATAATGTCTCTATTAATTCACCCTTGCTTAAATCCCAGAGTTTCGTCTCGCCACGACTACCACTTGCCAAAATGGGTAAGGCTTTGCCATTATTACACCCGGAACTGAAAGCTAGGCAATTAATCCCTCTGGTGTGTCCTTGCAAAGTCTGCCAGCATTCCCAGTCACCGATTATAGCTTTGAGACAATGTTCTGATGGTAGAGTCTGTATTGTATCTGCGATCGCTCTCTCATTAATTACTGGCGACGTGTCTTTTTTACCCATCAGTGATTCTAAATACCAACTTAACCCCCCTGCATATAACAAATTACTCGGAGTGACATACAATTTTGGTTCGCTAAATTCAAGTTGATTTGTAGGTAAAAATCCCGTTATTATACTCTGCTTCTCGTAACCTAAATTACCTGTGGATGGATAAAATAAACAGAGAAAAATTAATACTTGGTGGTTTTTTAAATCTTCTTGAGTAACCGACCACCTAATTTTGTCTTTCTTAATACCATTAAAACTTTCTCCATCAGCAACGTAAACTTGAACACTTAGCTGAGGATGATCCTTGAGTATATAAGGAAATTTACTTTCGCTACATAAATTTCCCTCATCATCTAAAATCATGTTTTGCAAAGTATCTTGTGACACCTTTTTGACTAACTTGCCCAAACGTTCAGTTATTACCCTATCAACAATATGCTCCCGGAAAAGATAATCTTGGGCTTGTTGTTGGAAGTATTTGGGAAAAGGTATCGTCCAGTCAGGAGGCTCAGGATATTCCGGCGGCGTCGGCGGCGGATTTTTGGCGAGAACTTCTGCTTGTTGACGAGAAAGTTCTTGGAGTCTAGCCAATGGCTCGCCCCAAAAGGCTATAACTTCAGTGTGACAACCTTTAACTTGACTTTCCAGCAAAGATAAGTCATAAGTTTTAGGTTTTTTCACACGTTGAAGGAAGTCAATTTGTTGAGCTTTGAGTAAGCTAATCCAATCCATCTACATTCCTGCGGCAAACTATTGCATACCTACGGTAAGCTATACAAACGCAATTACTCAAGTTTATAACCTTAGTTAATTAAAAATTCAGTAATATTAACAGTCTAATAAAACACAGCCATTGACAAATGTTTCCGGGAAAGAGATAGATGGATAGCACTTAGACATTTCATGAACTGATGCAGTTGAAGTATATAGAATTAAATGATATCAGTCAATTCTAACGGAGATAGAGATCGAGATACTGTTTCTAGAGAAACACTTCTAGCTGCAAAGGAAAGTTAAATTTGAGACGGATTTAAAGATTGCAGTCACGTTAAGTCAGCAAATAGCTACATAAAAATCACCTAGTAACGATAATTCTCGGAAATATCCTCTGAAATCAAAATAAATGGTGAAGATTGGCTAATTTTAACCTTTGCGTTTTGGTTGTTTGGGTGTAGTACTTACATTAGATGAGTCGCCAAAAGTATCCCTTGCTTCGATTTGTTTAATTTTCATTTGTAAGTTCAAGTCATCACTGCTAACAATTGTTTCTAAATTCGCTAATCTCCGTTCTAACAGTTCTATTTGTTGCTGTTGCAAATAGTTAGTTTTGGATTTTTGCTCATCAGAACGCCAAACAGCAACTGTACCAACAGCTGCGCCACCAATTGCAACTAAAGGAAGAATAGCACCGCTTCTAGTAACGGCTGACAGTGGCACGCAAACTCCCAGAATGGCAACTGTAATTACCCAAATTCTTGTGGTAGCAGATAATCTGACATCTTGGTATTGTTCGAGATTGGATTGAGATTTTTTAGCCATAAGTTTATCCACAGAAAAGTTATTTGCTACATTTGCACAAATGTTTACTAAATTACTTCCTACAATGGGGTTAAGTATAATTGCTATCCTAATATTATTTTTGTAATTATGATTACTCAGTTATTTGCGATCGCTAGATTAGGATTGCTGGGAGTAGTTGCAATACGGTTTAGTTAAAGGGGGAGAAAAACCACAGATGCGATCGCTATGGTATAAGTCCGGGAAATGCTACCACCCCAGTCATCCGTACATTCCAAAAAGCAATTGAAGCATCTCGGTCGCTTGAGCAATTATTAAATACTGCAATCCTCTGATAAAATCCTTTGAGCGTAAATAATTAAATTTATTATGACAAGTGCATCTTATATTTTTCTAGCTGGAGCAAGTCGCGGGGTTGGTCGAGAAATTGCTCAATATCTCACAACACAACAGCTAAAGGTTAAAGCACTCCTGAGAACAGCAACAGTTGCTACTGAACTAGAAGCAATGGGTATTGAAGTAGTTCAGGGAGATGCCTTAAATCTTGGCGATGTCGAACGCGCAATGGTAACAGATGCACCTATTCACACCGTTATCAGTACAATTGGCGGTTTACCATCAGATGTAGAAAGGCCGGATTATCCTGGTAACAGAAATCTGATCGATGCAGCAGTTAAAGCTGGAGTGCAAAAGTTTATTCTTGTATCTTCCATTGGTGCTGGCAATAGTGTTGTTGCTGCCTCACCCCAAGTTTTAGAGGTATTGGGAAAAGTTTTAGCTGAGAAAGACAAAGCCGAACAACACTTAATTGCCAGTGGACTCACCTATACAATCATCCGTCCTGGTGGACTAAAGTCAGAACCAGCAACGGGTAATGGCGTTTTAACCGAAGATCCGCACATTATTGGTAGCATCAATCGTGCAGATGTCGCGCAGTTAGTTGGTCGCAGTTTAAATAGCGATCGCGCCAATAATAAAATATTGTCAGCCGTAGACCGAAATATGCTGTTTGGGCAAAGAGAATTTGCAGAATTTAGTTTAGGTTAGTGCCCCAAAAGCTTCTTCTCAATGCCCAATGCCCCATGCCCAATGCCCAATGCCCTTTTAGATCAACTTGTCAGGTGTAATGGGTAAATCACGGATGCGCTTACCTGTGGCATGGTAAACTGCATTGGCGATCGCAGCTGAAACACCTGTGATCCCAATTTCGCCTACACCTCGTACACCTGCTGGGTTGAAGTTGAAGTCAGGTTCGCCGACGAAGGCCACCTGAATGCGAGGAATATCTGCATGGGCTGGGAAGTGATAGGTAGCAAGGTCATAAACCACGGGATAGCCGATGTTTGGATCGACTTGGCACTCCTCCATTAAGGCTTGCCCAATACCCATAATCACGCCACCACGGACTTGACTGGCTACTGTCTTAGAGTTGATAATTCGCCCGATATCCATGACTGACACCCAGCGCGTCACCCGCAAACGTCCGATTTCTTCATCCACGCTGACTTCGCAAAAATGTGCGCCCCAAGATTGGAACGCCCATTCCTTGGTTTCATCGCCAGGAGCGGAGGATGCTGTGGCCTCAATTGCCGCTTGGCCAGACTGACTCAGAGTTGCAAACGCCTCTTGTGCGGTCTTAGCATTAGCAGTTTTCAGAACTTGCTCACAAGCTGACATGACCGCTGGCAAAAGAGATGCTGTCATCATGGAACCACCCGCCATGCCTCCATCTGGTAGTAAGGAGTCGCCCAACTCTACTTGTATCTGTTCGACGGGTAGCCCCAATGCGTCTGCTGCTGTGGCCGCAACAACGGTATATGCGCCAGTGCCCATGTCATTCCCAGCGCTGAGAACATGGGCAGTACCATCTGGTAGCAGCCGTACCTTGACTGATGCTGCACCTCGCCTGCCAGGGTAGGTTGCTGCCGCCATCCCCCAACCAACGAGTTTACTATCGCGTGTCAAAGAACGCGGCTGTTTTGGTCTGTCTTTCCAGCCAAATTGCTCTGCACCCAAGAGCAAACAGTCAGCAAAATGTTTGGCTGAGAATGGCTGACCTTGGCGTTGGTGTTCTTTAGTTTGGTTTTTTAGGCGCAGTTCTACCGGGTCAATCTTTAGCATCCAGGCCAGTTCGTCCATCGCCGACTCCAACGCCCACATCCCAGGATTCTCTCCTGGTGCGCGCATGAATGTTGGTGTACCCATGTTCAGCACCGCTAGTTCCTGCTTCAGTTGCAAATTCGGCGCTGTGTACATAACTGGCGTGACCGAGGTACAGGCTTCTATAAAGACATCTACTGGTGAGGTACAGGATTTGACCTCATGGGCGATCGCAGTTAAACTACCATCAGCAGTTGCTCCCAAACGCATAGTTTGCTCGGTTTCGGAGCGATGTCCGGCGTTCGCTGTCATTTGCCGTCGGCTGAGGACGACTCTGAGAGGACGCTGAAGTTCACGGGCTGCCGCAGCACAGAGAATACCGTGGGGCCAGGGAAAGGCTTTAGAGCCGAAAGCTCCACCCAAAAAAGGTGTGACGACATGAACCTGTTCAGTTGGGAGTCCAAAGAGTTCTGCATAGGTGCGCCCAGTTGCCAACACCCACTGAGACGGCTCGTAAACAGTGAGTGAGTTTGCATCTTGCCAGTGGGCAATGGTCGCATGAGGTTCCATCGCCGCGTGCAGTTCGATGGCTGTCTTGTAGGTGGCTGTAAGTTTCGTTGTTGCACTTGCCACCCCTGCCGCAAAATTCCCTTTTTCAAACTTTAACTCTTCACCCAAGTGCGGTGGTGCCTCCTTGAAGGTGGCGAGTGCAGCTTCCACGACTGGCTTTTGGCTTGTGTATTCCACCTTGACCAAATGCGCTGCATCACGCGCCCGCTCGAAGGTGTCTGCTACTACCAAACCGATAATTTGTCCTGCATAGTGAATTTTGTCATCCGACAACGGCAGACGAGCCTCGTAGATTTTCGAGGTCATAAAGTCATTGGCTGGCATAAACACTTTAGGCGAGTTTTTATGCGTAAAAACATCTATCACACCTATTGCCTTTTCTGCCCCACTGGTGTCGATGTTTTTAATTTGCCCATTGGCAATGCTGGCGGTGACAAGATAACCGTGAACCAGACCTGGAATTTGATGTTCTGCGGCGTAGGTTGCCGTGCCCGTAACCTTTGCCCGTCCATCTTTGCGGTTGACGGCAGTCCCAATTACTTTGTTCATACTACGCCTCCTCCTTTAGCTGACACTGTGAGTGCGCGACGAATTGCCCGCTTTGCCAAGTCAACTTTGAAACTGTTATGAGTTAATGGTTTAGCTTCTTGAAGTGCAATTTCTGCCGCCTGTTGAAACGTTGCAGTATTGGCACTCTTGCCGATCAAAAACTTTTCTGCTTCCTTTGAGCGCCAAGGTTTATGGGCTACGCCACCCATTGCCAAGCGCACATTCTGAATCTGCTCGCTTGCTAAGTCAACCGCAGCTGCCACAGAGACTAACGCAAAGGCATAGGAAGTGCGATCGCGTAACTTTAGGTAAACCCCTGATTTGGCGAACGGCACTGGGGGCAAAACCACAGAGGTAATCAACTCACCTGGCTCTAAGTTTGTATCTCGCTGGGGTGTGTCCCCTGGTAGTCGGTGAAAGTCTGTCAATGGTATCTGCCGCTTACCCTTGGGGCCTTCCACAACAACAACAGCATCCAGAGCCGCAAGAGGGACACACATATCTGAGGGTTGAACTGCCACGCATTGGTCACTGGCCCCAAGGATGGCGTGCATCCGGTTGATGCCCGTTGCTGCTGGACAGCCGCTTCCCGGTTGCCGTTTGTTGCAAGGGAAGGCGGTATCGTAGTAGTAGGGACAGCGAGTGCGTTGCAGTAGGTTGCCCCCTACGGTTGCCATATTGCGGATTTGCTGAGACGCACCAGAAAGAATCGCCCGCGACAGGATTGGATAATCGCGGCGAACATCAGGATGGTCTGCCACTGCTGTGTTACTTACTAGCGCTCCAAGGCTCAGACCACCCTCATTTGTGCGTTCAATGCGCTTCATCTCTAATCGAGAGATGTCGATAAGTTGCGATGGCTCATCTAGAAAGACTTTGAGACGGTCAACCAAATTCGTACCGCCCGCAATCAATATCGCATTTTGGTCATTTGTTGCCCGTTCAACCGCATCTTTCACAGAGGTAGCACGGGTGTAAGTGAAGTTGTTCATCTGAGCATCTCCTGGGGTTCATTGACCATTACATCTGCGGCAGGAGAGGGCGGTTTTTGTCCCGTTACCTGCTGGACTGCTGCCACAATGCCGTTGTAAGCGCTACATCGACAGAGATTACCACTCAGTCGCTCCTTGATTTCAGCTTCAGAGAGTTCAGCCAACTGTGGGGGACAAGTCAAATCTGGGGTGACAACGCTAGCACAGCCCCGTTTGATTTCATCAAGTAAGGCAACAGAAGCACAAATCTGTCCTGGGGTACAATAGCCGCACTGGAAGCCATCGTTATCAATGAATGCTGCCTGCACTGGATGGAGAGTATCGCCCTTGGCCAGCCCTTCAATGGTGACGATCGCCTTGTCTTCCTGCATCACTGCCAAACTCAGGCAGGAATAAACTCGCTCACCATCGATCAGAACAGTACAAGCCCCACACTGTCCGTGATCGCATCCTTTTTTGCTGCCCACTAGCCCCAAGCGATCGCGTAGCGCATCTAAGAGTGTGACACGTGGCTCAAGGTCGAGGGTTTGCTGCTCGCCGTTAACAGTAAGTTTCACATTCATCTCACCTGGGTTACTTTGGCTAGCTTCCTTTGCTATAGTTGTCTGATTGAGTAATGAGGGAGCGGCTATAGCCGTTCCGGCAGCAGTCAGTGCCTGTCCCAAAAAACCGGGTTGGGATGTTATTTCTGCCCTTTTTTTGTCTTCCATAATTCGTACTTCTAGATTGAATAATGCAGTAATTCTGAAAACTTAGGGATATGCATAGCTATTTAGTATTGTGTACATAATTAAGGTTGAGTGCAGGTAAGAGTCTGGGAAAATAAGGAAAAAATCAGACAAAGTACGCTTCTCAAAATAGCTGGATCGTCTTCTCAGCCGTGGATTTAGCATAATATTGCTGTTTGTCCCACCTCTATTGACTAGAGCGAGCGTTCACTGAGTATTTCTTAACAAAACGAAATATTTTGTATTGGGTTAAAATGCAATACGCTTGGGTTAAGGCTAAAACTCTTTATCAAAGTCAACTTTTTTAACGTAGACGCTTCTCCTGTCGGAGACGCTACGCGAACGGCTTGCCGCAGGCTACCGCAGAGGCGCAGAGAAGCCAGTGCGCCCTTGCGGGTTCCCCGACTTGTTCGCGCAGCGTCTCCCCTTGGGAGAAGCAACTGGCGCGAAACAGAGAGAAGAGATAAAAATGCTCAATGTCTATTTGAGGCTAAATTCTCAGTTTTGGTTTTTAGGCGATGTCTACGACGTGGCAAGAGAAGTAAATCTGGCATTGCAGAACAGTGGGATTACAGCTATTTTCAGGTAAATAGACCACCCGGTAGGGGCGCAAGGCCTTGCGCCCTTACAACAGATGTGGTTCAAATACTTGAATTCTGATGTAATTTGGGCAAGCAGGGGAGGCAGGGGGAGAGATCAGCCTTAGTTGCTAAATCATCCCGCAAAGGGAGCAAGGCTGTAAATCTCAATTTTAAGCACGCCAGCGGAGTATTTGACCCTTGACAGGATTGACAAATTCTCGTCCTTCAGTAACAGATCGAGCATACTCCCGCTTTAACTGGTAGTACCACTGTGCCTGCATATCTGAGTCCTTAATCAGCCGCAGCACAGGATTATATTTCAAACCAATTTGCTGTTTTTCTACCACTGTTCGGTCTTGGCCAATGAAAGTCCGCGCCAGCACGTGTAACAGTGGCTTGAAAAAGCCTACCCAAGGAAGTGTCCAGTAAAGAGCAAAAGTTACCTCCGTTTCTGTGTCTGAAATCGGTGTAACTGCCGTCAAATTAACGACTCGATTATTACCAATGGTGGTTTCTTCAATCCTGACTCCAGGTAAACGAAAAGAAATCTCCGTTTCTGGGACACCACCGCCAATCAACCAGTATAATCGACCCCCATTCGCTGGTAATCGGTGTCGTCGCATCGTAAAGCCGTAGGGCGAAGCATCAAATTGCTTTACTTCTTCGTGCAATTGCTCATTTCGCCACCACCAAGCACGATGAACGTAGGGTGAATGAGCAGGATCCATCAGACCTACCACTGCATGATCTATAAAACAAGGGAATTTTACCACCTCTACGAACTGGTGAGAGCGATCGCCAAACCCTGGAATTACCGGAATTTCCATATCAGATGCAGGCTGAGGGTTATCGGGATCGGGCATATATATCCAGATATTCCCTTGGGCTTCACGAATACTATATGACTGCACATCAAAGCGACTCAAATCCATTTGCTGCTCCTCCACAAGAGAAGGTATCGCAGTACAGCGCCCAGCAGAGTTAAAGCGCCAACCGTGGTAACAGCATTCAACTTCTTGCCCATTGAATCTCCCACAACTCAAGGGCACACCACGATGGGGACAAATGTCCGTCATTGCAGACACTTTACCATCTTGGCTGCGAACTAACAGCACTGGTTCTCCTAAGAAAATGCGGCTAATCATCATGCCTGACTTGATTTGATTGCTAGGCAGAGCATAGTACCAAGTATTACGTAATACAAAATTATCGTTATTTTTCATAGTTAATTGCGTCTGCCTTTGACACAACAAAAGTCCTGGTTTGTGGAAAGGAAGGTGATGCTGGAAAACATTCTTTCAGGTTTTTAATTGCTGTAGATAAATTCAACTGATGTACTTCTTGATTGTGTTCGTAATTCTCTCAGATTTAGGTTGTTCTCAGAGCATTGCAGGTGTGAAGTTGCATTATTCACCAGAAATTTGTACAAATACCGTTCTTTTACGCGGGCCATCTAACTCAAAAAACAACACAGATTGCCAGGTTCCCAAAGCTAATTTACCATCCACAATGGGAATTATCTCATTTGTGGTCAGCATCATTGCCATCAAATGAGAGTGAGCATTAATCGGCTCATCTTCTGGGACATCTCTTAAATGCAAATCATTATGCAAATAGCGGTCTGATTCCGGTGCTATTTTTTGCAAGAATACTTTTATATCTTCTAATAATCTGACTTCATTCTCGTTGATAGCTAACGCTGTTGTTGTGTGTCGAGAAAATACTAAAGCTTGTCCATTTTTAATTGATGTTGAGGCAATAAAATCTTGTATTTGTGGGGTGATATTATGAATATTAATTTTTGGCTCAGTTTCAATTTCAATTAACTTATGAATAATTGGCATCTGTTGAATTTTATATTTGGGATTGGAGGCAGGGGGCAGGGGGCAGGAATGGATGACTTTTAACTCCTAACTATAGTTTCCAAACCCTGCACTAATCTTTCTATACCTTCTTTTGCTGTCTCTTTTTGTAATGCCCCATAGGCAACGCGTAGATAGCATCCGTCATCTATGCCAAAAGTTGTACCTGGAATAACTGCAACTTTATGTTCCTGGATCAGTTGTTTGACTAACTCAAAAGCATCCATCTGGGTATGAACTTTGAGGAAAAAATAGAAAGCGCCATTGGCAGGGATAATGCTACATAAGCCTTGTAGACGATTAAGGGACTCTAATACTAGTTGGCGTACCTGAGCAATCGCTCCGATATTACTCTTCAAATAATCCTCTTTTGTCTGCAATGCCCCTAAAGCTGCATATTGAGAAATGACTGGCGAACAAATCAAAATTGTATCCTGGACTTTTTTAACAGCGACAAGTAAGTGTTTAGGAATCACCATGTAGCCAATGCGCCAACTCGCAAAACCGTATGCTTTAGAAAAGCTATAAAGAGAAATGGTGTACTCGCTGCTATTACTAAATGAGCCAGGTGAAACGTGTTTTACACCGTTATAGGTAAAGTATTCATAAGCTTCATCGCTGATGTGGTAAATACTGTGAGTAGCACAAATTTGATTTACTTGGCGCAATGCAGCTTCAGAATAGACAACTCCAGTGGGATTATTTGGTGAAATCGTCACCACAGCCCGTGTTTTAGGAGTAATTGCTTGAGCGATCGCTTCTGGGCGCAGTTGGTAATTTTCATCTGTAGCCACTAACACTGCACGACAACCAGCCATTGCGATCGCCATTTCGTGGTTGAAATAGTAAGGGGTATTGAGAATAATTTCGTCGCCTGGGTTAGTGATAGCAAGAATGGCATTCATAAATCCCATATTGCTCCCTGCTGTCACAACAATGCAGTTTTCCCCGTTGATTTCAATCCTGTTGAAGGCTTGCAATTTCCCTGCAAGTGCTGTCAGTAGAGGGGAAATTCCCTCAACTGCTTTGTATAAATTATTAGTTGGTTCGGCTAAGAATTTGGCTAAAAATTCTATGGCTTCATGTGGTGGGTTGTAAGAAACAACACCTTGTCCTAGAGAAATGGTTCCAGGAGAGTTTTTAATCAGTTCCCCAACCACAGGAATAATTGGCGATTGTACCGCCTGCATACGAGAGGTTAGGGATTCCATATTTTCTTGCCTATGTACCTGCTTTTAGTATCTCTTACTGTGTTGTTTTTTGCTGCATATATTTCTGTTTTTAACCGATTTGTACCTTTAAAATTTTCTTTTAAAGGCAATCAGATATACTTAAACAGGTCTAAATTTTATTTAGACTAGGACTTACGCAAGTGTCACAAAAAAATCGGATTTTTAGTTTGTAGTAAGGGCTTTAGCCCTTATTTTGAGGACTAAAGTCTTCACTACGAACTGAAAATAATATGCCAGTTGCGTAAGTCCTGTAGACTATACTTTACGGAAAATTTATAGAGATTTTAAACTGGATTGATATTAGTGGATATCTATCTTTTAGAGTGTAAGTTAGAATGCCATTAGAAAGTTAAAGCTTACATACTATTAATTAATCAAAATATGTTTATTTCACAACGTGGCATTATCACCTATGCTTACGGAGCATCTTATTATATAGAAATGGCCAAGTCATTAGCACGTTCTCTACGTCTTCATTCACCAAATATTCCGCGTGCTATTGTTACCGATCGTGAAGATGATAAAGATTTGCTAGAGCTTTATGATTGCGTTATCAATCTTAGAAAAGAATACGGTTCTAACGTAAAGCAAAAATTTCACCTTTATGATTATTCTCCATTTAAATATACACTTTGCATTGATAGTGATTGCATAGCAGTAAGGGATATTAATTTCATTTTTGATGATTTTAAAGGCAAAAGTTTTAGTGTGGCAGGTGATGTATATCTTCAAGCAGGTGATAAAGATACATTCGTTGATGTAGATAACACACTCAAACGATTTAATCTGACAAAATTACCTAGATTTAATGGAGGTCTCTATTATTTTGAAAAAAACGATACTGCTAAGGCATTTTTTGAAACAGCACTAGAATTGGCAAGGGATTGGCAAAAGCTAGGTATTAGTGAATTTCGTGGTGATGGCCCTAATGATGAACGTATTTTTGGTCTAGCTATGATGCTACACAATCAAAGTATGTTTGAAGATAATGGTCTGATGATGCGAACACCTATTGGTCTTCGTGGTTCTTTTAATATAGATGCTATTAAAGGTAAATCTACTTTTCAAAAATACAATCAGGTGGTGTCTCCGGCTCTTGTACACTTTGCCTGCGTTTGGGGAGAGCATCCCGTATATCATCGTGAAGTAAGAAAGTTAAAAAACCTAGATAAAGGTGCAGCCCACCAGGTCAAGTTTAATATATTTTCCGCAATTCAATATAAGTTTGGCTATCAGATTGCTCTATTAAGATATATAGCTAAACGTGTACCTAAAAATCCTAAATATATTCAAGATAGAGTGAAAAAACTTTTGATACAACTGTCTGAGTTGATTAAAACTAAATATAGAATTGAGCCAGTTCAGAGCAAATAAATTTTGCTAAAACCCCGCATTCCTTTGTGATTAATTTAAATTACTCAAAGGCTGTTTTGGTGACTTTCTGTAAAGCTTTAAGAGTGTAGAAGGTGCTGTCTGAGGTTCAGGCAGCACTAACAAAGTCTAATAGCGATCGCGCCTTACATCCTTCGCTCCTGACAGGTACTAAAAATTATATTTTTGTGAAAACCACAAGGATTGTATCTGTGGGTTTATTCTAGAAACTACACGGTACAGCACAAATTTGTATGTACCACAAAAATCTGTATTGCCGTACTTTTATGGAAAATCAACTAGGATTAATTCTAAAACTGCTTTTACTTTCGGCTTTGTTATCAGTATTGATTAAGTATGCAGGGCCAAGTCTACCAATTCCGGCGACAGCAACCAACGCGCTGATTATAGTATTTTTGCCGATTGCGATCGTAGCGATCGCTCTACTGTGGCGATTTCAAGCAGAAAAACAAAATTAACTCAAATCATTTACGCACAAGTTCCTAAAATCAGCTAACCTAGCTTAATTACAAGAAAATTGCATCTTGCCAACGGTTGGGAGTTAGCCTGTGAACCTCGGTCAATGGATCGGCTTAATCGCCATAGTTCTTTCTTTATACATCTTGTGGCAAATTCGGGAAGTGCTTTTGCTGATGTTTGCCGCAGTTGTGTTAGCCACCACCTTAAATCGCCTAGCGAAACGCTTCCAAAGCTTTGGAATGAGGCGCGGATTCGCCGTCCTCCTAGCAGTAGCTATCTTTTTCGCAGGTGTCGTGGGTTTTTTCTGGCTAATTGTGCCGCCATTTGCCCAGCAGTTTCAAGAACTAACCTATCAAGTTCCTAGAGGGTTTGGACGCTTTAATAGTTGGCTTGATGCCCTGAGAACTCGTATTCCTGACCAGTTAGTTCCTTACATTCCAGATATTAATAGTCTCATCCAACAAGTACAGCCCTTCGCCAATCGCCTACTGGGAAACTCCTTTGCTTTTGTATCTGGTTCTTTAGAAGTCGTCCTCAAGATTTTGCTAGTGTTGGTTTTAACAGGAATGATGTTAGCCGACCCCGTGGCTTATCGCAAAGTGTTTGTACGGCTTTTTCCCTCATTTTATCGGCGGCGGGTAGATGGAATTTTAGATAAGTGTGAAGTCTCTTTGGAGGGATGGATTACAGGCGCTTTCATTGCCATCTTTGTAGTGGGCGTGATGAGTCTGATTGGCTTATCAATTTTGCATGTCAAGGCAGCACTTGCTTTAGCGGTTTTAGCGGGATTTTTTAACTTGATTCCCAATCTGGGGCCAACGATGAGTGTAATCCCAGCAATGGCGATCGCCTTCTTAGATGAACCTTGGAAAGCGATCGCTGTCTTGATTCTCTACTTTATTATTCAACAGATTGAGAGTAATTTCATCACGCCTGTTGTCATGGCGCATCAAGTCTCATTGCTGCCAGCCATAACCTTAATTGCCCAGCTATTTTTCGTCACTTTCTTTGGCTTTTTAGGATTATTTCTAGCCCTACCCCTGACTGTTGTCGCTAAGATTTGGTTGCAAGAAGTGTTAATTAAAGATGTTTTGGATGAATGGGGAAATAATCATACACAAGAGACTGAGTTTGTGATAGTTTCTCAATCTCCAGAAGCCGAT
Source organism: Nostoc sp. DedQUE04 (assembly GCF_034530995.1). Taxonomy (NCBI): domain Bacteria; kingdom Bacillati; phylum Cyanobacteriota; class Cyanophyceae; order Nostocales; family Nostocaceae; genus Nostoc; species Nostoc sp. DedQUE04. The sequence goes on from NZ_JAVRCA010000019.1 coordinate 63,245, forward strand.
GAGAATTGGAATGCAAAAAATGTAGACATTAATAATAAGTCATCGATTGATGATGATATTTTGAAACCAGAAGATTAGTCACTCAATTTTTGATTGCAGAAAAAGGCGATCGCTTTGGGGTTTGATAATAAGCGATCGCAAACAAGTATATGGTGGATATCCAATCTCCGATAGACATCACAATCGCCTATCATCTTTGGAAAACTCACCTGCTAGGTGGACGCTACTAAAAATCAAGCAGACAATAGGGGGAAAATAATCAATTCATATATTGGAGGGTAAGCTTTGAAACTAAATCAAGTTATTGCGATTTTACAAACCGTTAAAGCTAACACCACAAAAGCAAAAACAGGCATATATCATCTGATTCAAAAAAGTGCAATGTTTCAAGGGATTTCGCGGACATTTCAGCCAGTGGCTGAAGATGGCTTCGTATATCCTCCAGAAAATCAGACACTGCAAATGAAAGCAGAAGATTTGCTGAGTCAATTTGAGCAAGCTTGTGCAGAATTATTTAACTTATGTGCCACCCAAGATTGGGCTAATGCGCAGGCTAAAGCAGATATAGTAGTTGACGGAACCACCATTTTACGAGAAGTACCCGTTTCTTACCTCTTGTTTTTGGAAAAGCAGTTAGTTGATGTCAAAACGTTCATCTCAACACTGCCTGTTCTAGATACTAGCGAATCTTGGGTTTACGATCAGCAGCAAGAATGTTTTGCTACTGAACCGAAACATACCACCAAAACCAAAAAAATAGTTAAACCTGTGGTGCTGTATGAAGCCACAAAAGAGCATCCCGCGCAGGTAAAAGAGTCTTCAGAAGACGTGCCAGAAGGAACTTGGCGAACAGTCAAGTTTTCTGGAGCAATTTCTCAAGCAAGACAAAATGAATTGCTGCGGCGGGTAGATAGGCTCATGCAAGAAGTGGTTTTTGCTAGAGAACAAGCAAATAGTTTAGAAGTTACTCAACAAAATCAAGTTGCCCGCTCAATTTTCGGCTACTTGTTTTCACCCTCAACATTTAGGTAAAATAGTTTTGGAGCGCAAGTTTAGTTTCAGTGTCTATAGGAGAATATGTAGGTTCGAGTCCTACTCCCTCGACTTAATTAAACCGAGGGATAGCCAAAGGGTAAAGGTACTCCTCGACACAATCAACCTTATATTTAGTCTTAGGCTATTGCTCCAAGCTAAGGTTAAAAATTCACGTTCTGTATCAACCTCTGCGAATTAATGTCAGTGGGACATGGGTTCAAATCTCGTCCGGGTCTCCAAAATCTTGACCTGGTAGTTTAGCGGTAAAACACCACGACTTAAAGATTAAATTTGCAGAAACCGGAAATTAACTAGGCAGAAATTGTGAAAACATACTGAAAGCTGTAAACTTTTGGTACCAACCCCCAGACATGGACATTGCCTGGGGGATTTTAATTGGAAGAGGTTCGTTAAAATTATTCATGAACAACAAAATCCTCAGCTTCTTAAAAAATTGGGGATTTTGCAATGCGGCTAAATCTAAAATCCAAAATTAATTAACTGATTTTGATTGATAATGCAAGGCTTTATTTATAGTAATTTTACGTAGTGATAAAAAATATTTTAGACAGATAGAGCTTGCTTCCCCCAAAAAATGTACAATTTGGACTTTGCAATATTTGAATTGTTTTTTTGGAATTTTAACCTTATCCAGGGTGTTAAGCTGTCACGCAGATATTGCTGGCAAATGTTTCGAGGTGAATAGAGGTATGAGTAAAAATGAATGTCAAAACGTAGTCATGCTACATCTCTACAAAGGTTCTAGATAAATGTATTTAATTATACTAAATGTCTAATTTACGCTACTCCCCATTACCCCTTATCCCCAGAGGGGGCCCCACCATCCCCATTCACCAGGAAGCGCAAGCACTGATAAGATGCGAACAATTGCAGAAATTAACGAGAAAATTAGTCGCCAACGGGCGGTAGTGTTGACAACTGAAGAATTAAAAGCACGAGTTGTAGAAATCGGTGTTACTAAAGCTGCTAAAGAAGTTGATGTAATTACCACTGGTACTTTTGAGCCGATGGAATCAAGTGGTGCAATTATCAATCTGGGACATACCGATCCCCCAATAAAAATTCGCCGTTGTTGGTTAGATGGCGTGCCAGCATACTCTGGTTTTGGAGCAGTAGATTTATATTTGGGTGCGAGTTGCGCTGTGGAGACGACGGATGGGGAAGAAGTGCGAGAACGTGGTGGTGGTCATGTAATCGAAGATTTGATTGCTGGTAAATCTATACACGTGAAAGCGCAAGGGCAAGTAACAGATTGTTACCCCAGAGCAAATTTTGAAACTACAATTACCAGTGACACAATTAATCAGTTTTATTTATTCAATCCGCGCAATCTTTATCAAAATTTTATTGTTGGTGTAAATGGTGGCGATCGCCCCCTCTTCACCTATCTCGGCCCTTTACAACCGCGTTTGGGGAATGCTGTTTATTCTAACCCCGGTGCGATTTCCCCCTTACTCAACGACCCCGATTTGCAACTCGTTGGTATAGGTACTCGAATTTTTTTAGGCGGCGGTATTGGCTATGTCGCTTGGGAAGGCACTCAGCACTTCCCCTTACAAAAGCGTTTAGCTAATCGTACACCGATCGGGCCTTCCGCCACTTTAGCTTTAATTGGTGATGCCAAACAAATGGATGCTCACTGGGTGCGGGGGTGTTACTTCAAAAGTTATGGCCCCTCATTAATGTTAGGGGTTGGGGTACCACTACCTGTATTAAATGAACAAGTAATTGAACACTGCGCTGTCCAAGATCGAGACTTAGTAGCCCCAATAGTAGATTTTTCCATTCCCCGGCGCGTCCGTCCCACCTTTGGTTTAGTGAGTTACGCCCAACTCAAATCTGGGTGGATGGCCATAGAGGGCAAAGCAGTACGCTCTGCCCCCTTAGCGAGTTTGTTTTTTTCTAGGCAAGTCGCCTTAGAGTTGAAAAAGTGGATCGAAGCAGGTACGTTTACCCTGACAGAACCAGTTTCTCCAATTCCGATGGAGCGATCTTTTCTACCCCAAGACCGGCGGACGGATTTTTGATTGGGGCAGGGGAGGAGGGAGCAGGGAGCAGGGGAGCAGGGGAGCAGGGGAGAAGTTGCAGTAAATTTTTCCCCTCTGCCTCTCTGCCCCTCCGCACCTCTGCCTCTTGTGCCCCATGCCCAATGCCCAATGCCCCATTCCCTACTCTTGAGTCGGTTTCGGTCGCTTGATCGGTTTAGGAGCGGGTGTTCTTGGTATAGGTTTTGACACCACTGAAGGGTCGCCACCTGTACTTGTTTTCTTGATGGGACGAGGGGTTTCGCCAGTGCGTCTGGGGGGGAATGGTTTTCTACCACCAGCACCACCAATGCCAGCACGAGGCCCACCTTTAAATGGGGGTTTGCGTTTTTTGGGTAAATCAGCGATCGCCTCAGCTTTTTCTACTACTAAAACGTCTGCTTCCCGCTTGGCTTGGAAGTCCCAGAATTTTCCCACTGCTTTGGTAGTTAGCACACCCCTCAATTTCAACTTAAAATATTTGGGTTTGTCAGTTGATTTACGTGGAGCCTGCCTAATTTTGACTACCAAGCTTTTAGCATCAAAAGATTGGTATACTACTTCACCACGAACAGAAAAACCACCATCAGTAACTTCTGATGAAGGTCTGGGGGCAGTTGTATTTAGTTCAGAGTTCTCGGATAAGCCATCATCGAGTGTCTGTAATTGCAACTCCAAATCCGATTCGTCCTCATCTGTTGAGTTTTTAGCCAGATTTTCTGGCTCCCAAACTCCGACGATTTGGATGTGCAAGGTATCATTTTCTTGTCTGGTACGTGGGTATACTACCCACAAGTGTTCTTTTTCTAAGTCTAGATGATTCTTGACTAAGCTCATAATCCGGCCTAGGAGGACGGCATTGAGTTCTACACCATCTGCGGTCAGCAGCGTACCTTGAGTAAATTGTTCGCTGCTAGCATGATAGCGACCCCGGACTAAGCCGATCGCTCGATACTGCATCGGTTCGCTGGGAGGTGGAATCGGTTGCTGGCGATTAATCAAGTTTCCATTTGAGTCAGTCTCGCTGGTGTTGACAGGCAAATTGTCAACTTGTTTAGAGGACTGGGCTGCTATGCGAACATTAGCGCCTGCCTCTACGTTAGTTGGGCCCTGGTTAGAGGCAGAAGAATTGGAAGATTCAGGCAACGGCATCAGGTCGGAATTCATAAAAACTCCTTGCGGCACAGACACATCCCATTGTGGGATTTTACAAAGGCAGCTGGAAAGAGCATTTGTGCGACTGCTGAAAGTATATTGGCTTTTCACAAAATCACACTAGGGTACTCTATACAATCCTAAAGGCGCTAAATTTAATGTATAAACACTAAATGTCTAATTTAGCGGCTTTACACTAGTTTCGGAAGCATATCATAGCTACAATTCTGACGGCTCCTCCTAAAGTCATCACTTACTTTAGCAGTGTGGATAGTTAATTGTTATAAAATTCACAGGCAATTGGCGGTATTCCGCAAAGTTTTGGAAATTTTTAACTTTACGATTTGTGTAAATGATAATGTCATTAAAATTTAGGAGAAAGACAAAACCGTGTCTCAACCGCGCAATCGTTGGATAGTTCAAGTCGTCTTAGCGGTGGCAATTCTTGCTTTTGTGGGTGTTTCGGTGATTCCCATAATTGGAGCATTTAATAATACGCCACCCTCAAGTCAGAATACCGCTAGCACCAGAGGTAGTTCGCCCTCTGCTGACCAAAAATCAAAACTGGAAGACGAAGCACGGGGTTATGAACAGGTTTTGCAACGGGAACCAGAAAATCAGACTGCGCTTAAGGGTCTGTTACAGGCGCGGCTGCAATTACTGAGTCAAAAAGATAAAAGTGAGGTTAAACCAGCGGATATCCAAGTTGTCATTGAACCCTTAGAAAAGCTAGCGAAGCTGAATCCCGAACAATCAGAATATTCAGTGCTACTAGCTCAAGCCAAACAGCAAATTGGCGATCGCGAAGGAGCCGCTCAAGCTTATCGCTCGATTTTGTCCACGAAACCAGGTGATTTGAAGGCTTTGCAAGGAATGGTGGCTTTATTGATCAGTCAGCAACGCCCGGAAGCAGCCATTGGTTTGTTGCAAGAAACCCTCTCTAATGCAGCCCAAGCAAATACAATTCAGCCTGGAAGTGTAGATATAGTAGCCGTGCAGGTGCTGTTAGGTTCTGTTCATGCTTCCCAGAAACGGTACGCTCAAGCTAGCTCTGTATATGACCAGGCAATTAAGAAAGATCCCAAAGATTTTCGCCCCGTCGTGGCAAAAGCGATGCTCCTGAAACAACAGGGCAAAGATGCAGATGCAAAAGCTTTATTTGATAGTGCCGCAGCTTTAGCACCTGCTAAGTACAGAGACGAAATTAAGAAGGCAGGAACGGTTTCTCCCATTCCTAAATCTGCTACCCCTCCCGCATCTTCATTGGGAAATACTCCCAAGTAATGGGCATTGGGAATTGGGCATTGGGAATTGGGAATTGGGCATTGGGCATTGGGCATTGGGTATGGAGAAGAGACAAGGTAGACAAGGAAGATGGGGGAGATTTGGGAGAGACTTGTTCAATAATTTCCTCTTGTCCCCCTTGTCCCCCTGCCCCCTGCTCCCCTACTTCTTCCCCTCACGCTCCCTCAATGGCAGCAAGTACACCAAAGACTAAAAACAGGCATCCGCCAATCAGGGTGAGTTGACGCTCAGAAATGCGTCCGGCAATCATTTTGCCGCCGATAACTGCGATCGCAGCACAAATCGCATGTCCTAAAATTGCACCTATTGTCACTCCAATGGGATTATTGCCTGCCGCTAGGGCAATAGTAGCAATTTGGGTGCGATCGCCCCACTCTGCCATAAATGTCAACATAAAGGCTTCTATGATAATTGCCAAACCAGTCTTTTGCTTTGGTAACTGCAAATCGGCTTGTTTCACCGCAGCTTCAGCTTCTTCCACAACTTCTGTATCACAAGTAGCAGGAGACATCTTACTAGCGTCATATAACAGCTTGATACCGAAGGCAATAAATAAAGCTATTTCGGCGTAATGAATATAAACTTTTGGTAACAAAGATACCGCTTGTCCAAATATCACCGAAAGGATTGTCATCGCGGCTAAAGCAGCTGTCACACCGATAAATACCAGCCGCCGTGGGTGGTGCATTGCTAAAATTACAGCAATAAAAAATGTTTTATCGCCTAGTTCTGAAACTGTAATTAGTAATAAACCTGCGGTAAAAGCTGTTAACACTCTCTCAAGCTCCTGAAGAATCGTTTACCGATGTGAAGCTTGATGAGAACCAAAAGACCTCACCAAGTTTACACTTTTCGGTGTGAACTTAGTGAAGGTCTCGCTTTCAAATATTGATTATTTGCCATCTGAACCAGGCTCATCGCCAGTATGTTGATTCAGATGTACTGGCTTTTATGTTTTTATACCAGCAGCTACTCCCCTTCTATGCGATCGCAATCATACATATTTTCTATGTATCAAGTCAAGAGAGTAGATATATAGAGGTATAACTTGAGAGTGAAACAGCACATATAGCAATTCGATTTGATTTCTGAATTAATCGTAGGGACTAGGGACTGGGGACTGGGGACTGGGGACTGGGGACTGGGGACTGGGAAGAAGGAATAAAGGTGTACTGAGTTTTTTTCACGCAATCAAATATGAGTCCTATAATACTAATTAATTCAAAAGGCGTTGCATAAATGCGGGATGAATTGGCGGTTGAAACCATTGAAAATTCCTTCCAAATTAGGTGAAAATATCCCATGATTCAGCAACGCCATTCAAAAAAATGAATCTATGAATCATGCACAAGTGTAACGCCACCTCACTGTCTCATCAGGCAAGTCCAACCAACTTGGCGCTGAGTTCCCATAAGCGATCGCCTTTTTCGTCATCACGAGCTTGAGGAGAGACTTTTTGCACAAAAGACTTGCCATCTTTCTTCTGGCGATTTCCCCAACTCCAATAAACACCGGATTGATTATACTCAGGATCGGCAACTACCGTAGCAACTCGTTCTCCCGCCAACTCTTGAGACACATATCCCCCAGTGATGTACTTCTGGAATAAGGGGAAGATTTTCTGAAACAAGGGATAGTGGTTTCTAAATAGCGGCGTTTCTGCAACACATCCCGGATAAAGAGAACTGAAGACGATACCAGTTGACTGGTGATAGCGCTCGTGCAGTTCCCGCATAGTCAGCACGTTGCAAACCTTGCTGTCTTTGTAAGCTTTAACTGGTTCAAATTTTTTGCCATCAATCATCGATATTGGCTCTTTAAACCCTTGTGCAAAGCCTTGCAAATCGCCTAAATCAGGACGTGGTGGAATCTTTCCACCTAGTTCGTCTGGATTGTGGGTGACGGTTCCTAAAATTACCAGCCTTGGTTCTAAAGATGACTTCTTCAGATCCTCTATCATCAGGTTGCACAATAGGAAATGACCCAGATGATTGGTAGTGACAGTTAACTCGTAACCTTCTGGACTGCGTAACGGCTCTTTGATTAAGGGCATATAAATTGCAGCGTTGCACACCAAAGCGTCTAAAGACTTGCCAGTGGCTCGGAAGTTCTTCACAAATTGTCGAACACTTTCCAAAGAGCCAAGGTCAATATGTATGCTGGTATAACTGTTGTAGGGGATTTCCACACTTTGGGCTGCTTTTTGTGCCTTCGCTAAATCCCGACACGCTAATACGACATACCATCCCCTTTCAGCAAGAGCTTTTGCAGCATACAAACCCACCCCTGAAGAGGCACCCGTAATTACAACCGTTGGCTTTTGATGTTGTTCCATTCTGTTCAGCTCCCATTGACTGTCTCTAGAATCTCATACCAGCGAGCCATCGTTGTCACCAGGTTTTTCAGGGCTGTATTTTGGCTGAACTAACGCCCTTCTATCACTCTGGTGAAAACAATAATCGAAGCAGAAAACTGAAACTATGACTAAATCAAGGTTTGAAGCTTTATTTTCTAATATAATAAATCCAAAAATATAGCCTAAACTTGGAAAGTGAGGTTCGTAAGCCTTGCAGCGATTGCTTTCTCCAAAAGTGATGGAAGAGGGCTAAGTAAGTGGGCGAGAAAATTCCCAAGTTTTTTACGAAATGTAAATACAGCACATACTTTACAAATTCGTTATTTCACAGTTTTTACAAAACTAAACATACATTGGTTTTATCGTGCTTGCCGACTTAACCTCTATACAAAAAACCTTCAAAAAAGTAATTACAATCACATTTTTGGTATACTACTGATGAATGCAATATCAACTTTTTTTGTTTTCAAATATTTTTTCTTCAGATATATTTCAGATGTATATTACTACTAGGCTGAAAAGTATAAGTAAATTGCCTAGCTGTTTAACAATTTATTTTCTGTGGATAAGCTTCTACAATCTGTAAAAAAAATTCTCCAAGACAAGCCTCTCGATCCAATTCAGTGGTTTGTGCTTTATCAATCGTGGTTGGGTAAAACTTATGGTGAGATGGCAGAGGTATCAGGTTACGGCAACAATTACATCAAGGAAGTTGGTTCTGAGTTGTGGCAAGACCTTTCGATCGCACTTGGGGAAAGAATAACGAAAAAAAATTTACATTTAGCTTTGAATAAACACTTGCAAGACGAGATAGATAATCAAAAAAATCAGATTCAAGAAAAGTTTGGTGAAGAATCTAATTTAGAAATGATTTCTCCAGACTTTTTTTCAGCAAGCAAGATAGAATTTCCCAGCGGCCCTGTAGCACTAAATTCTCCTTTTTACATCAATCGCCCTTCCCTGGAAGAAGTTGTTTGTAACGAGATTTTACACCATGGTTGCTTAATCCGGATCAAAGCACCTAGAAAGATGGGAAAAAGTTCTCTGCTGAATCGGATGATTGCTTATGCTAGAGAGCAAGATTATCAAACTGTTTATTTGGACTTTCAAGAAGCTGACCGAGATGTTTTTGTTTCCCTGGATAAATTTTTGCGTTGGTTTTGTGTAAATGTCAGTAGGCAGTTAAATCTTCTTCCTTGTGTAGATGATTTTTGGGATATAGAAATGGGCAGCAAGGTAAGCTGCAAAATCTATTTTGAAGCATATCTGTTGCAATACATTAATGATAATCCTGTAGTTTTGGCTTTGAATGAAGTCCATCGGATTTTTGAATATCCCAATATTGCCCAAGACTTTCTGCCAATGCTGCGATTTTGGCATGAACAAGCAAAGCAAGATCGGATTTGGCAAAAACTGCGGATGATAGTGGTTCACACCACAGAAATTTATATTCCGCTTAAGCTCAACCAATCGCCTTTCAATGTCGGGATAACAATTACACTGCCACCATTTACCCTTAAGCAAGTACAGAGTTTAGCATTACGTTACGGACTAGATTGGGCAGGAAACTTGGAAGGGGAAAAACGCCTTGCACCCCTACAAGCAATGGTAGGGGGTCATCCTTATCTGGTGAGCCTTGCATTTTATCATTTATGTCAGGGAGAAATGACGCTAGAGGTGTTATTAGAAACTGCATCTACACCAGTAGGAATTTACGGTCAGCATCTACGAGAACTGTTGACACTACTGCAAGAAGAACCAGAATTAATGTCAGCTATGGAACAGGTAATTGCAACAGATGAAAAAGTAGAGTTAGACGCGATCGCTGCTTATAAACTAGAAAGTATGGGTTTGGTTCAACTAAACGGCAATCAAGCTAGTGCCATGTGTGAGTTATATCGTCTTTATTTTAGTCAGCAGTTTGGAAAGCAAAATAATGCTAATGTTTATCGTGAATTTACCAGCTAGTTTTGATTGTTCATAGTAAACACTAAAGTTCTGATTACGAACCTAATTATTCATCGATATTATCATAATTTTCTTAATTGTCACAATCCAAATGTGTTGATTGAGATATAGAATAAACTTAAAATTAAAAATCAATTAAATGAAAAATTATCGATATCAAGTTGGTGGTACTCTCACTAATGATGCTCCTAGCTATGTCGAGCGCAGAGCAGATGTGGAACTTTATGAAGCTTTGAAACAGGGTGAATTTTGCCACATCCTAAGCTGTAGACAAATGGGTAAATCCTCACTTATGGTAAAAACAAAGCACCGCTTGCAAAAAGAGGGCTTTAAATGTGCCACCGTTGATATGACTAATATTGGTTGTGAAAATATAACTCCAGAGCAGTGGTATAAAGGAGTTGTCGGTGACTTATGGTTGAGTTTTAAACTGTTAGGAAAAGTTAATTTAAAAACCTGGTGGCAAGAACAAAACGATCTTTCTTTGGTTCAGAAAATCAGTCGGTTTATTTCGGAAGTTTTATTAGCTCAGTTTCCTAACGAAAGGCTATTTATTTTTATTGATGAAATTGATAGTATACTCAATCTCAATTTCTCTGTTGACGACTTTTTTAACATGATTCGATTCTGTTATAACCAACGAGCAATTAATCCAGAGTATCATCGAATAACATTTGCAATTTTTGGGGTTGCGACACCTTCAGACTTATTTATATATGGTAATAATACTACTCCGTTTAATCTTGGTAAAACTATAGAAGTTAATGGTTTTACCTTTGAAGAAGCTCAACCACTATCCTTGGGATTAGATATTAAAGACAATCACCCTCAGAAAGTTTTGAAAGAAGTATTAGCTTGGACAGAAGGACAACCATTTCTTACTCAAAAGCTGTGTCGGTTACTTGTGAGTTTATCTCAAGATGATATAGGTAGAAAGCTAAAAATTCCCCCTGGTACAGAAGAATTTTGGATAGAAAATGTGGTGCGATCGCACGTGATTGAGAAATGGGAATCACAAGATGAACCGGAGCATTTGCGAACTATTCGCGATCGCATCCTCAGAAACGAAAAATATGCTGCCAGATTGCTAGGAATTTATCAACAAATCCTTCAAGGAGTGAAAGTACCAGCCGATGATAGTCGAGAACAGGTAGAACTTTTGCTATCTGGTTTGGTAATCAAAAAACAAGGTTTTCTCCAAGTAAAAAATCGAATTTATCAAGAAGTTTTCAATTTAGAATGGGTTGGGAAAAAACTAGCTTACTTGCGTCCCTACTACGAAAACTTCAATGCATGGATAGCCTCAGAGGAAAAAGATAAATCTCGCCTATTACGCGGACAAGCCTTGATAGATGGCCAAACTTGGGCAAATTGTAAAAGCTTGAGCAACTTAGATTATCGATTTTTAGCTGCTAGTGAAGAATTAGATCGGCGAGAAGTACAGCAGGCTTTAGAAGCTGAACGCGCTCAAGAAGTAGAAGCACGACTTGCAGAACAACAAAAAAGGCTGGCTCAACAAAAGAAAAATGCCACAATAGTGACACTTTTGCTCGTGGGGATGACCATGAAATTAGTGATTTCTATAGTGTGGGGAGTATCGCTTTTACGAAAGATTGATGTTTTAGAATCACAGTTAAAATGCACCGATATTACTACATCACTGCAATTTCCTCACTGTCCAAAGTCAAGAACTGCTAGGGAAACCTCAGAATAACGAGCGTTAAAAAAACTCTCAATAACCCAAGTGCAGCCGATGTATAGGTTAGTTATCACGAGCAAATTTAAAACAGCTTTCCGAAAATTTACTCGTCGTAATGCTGACTTACTTATGACGATGTTTATTAGCTCAATACAAGTGCGATCGCTAATATTGTAGCGACAGTTTTTAAAGTCAAGCGTAGGCGTAGCCTGTCGTAGACATCTCTCATGTATAAAGGTTGATTTAGTCCGATAAGTTAATATAACTTTGACGAAGCTCAAAAAGCGATAAGGATAAGACTTTTAAGTTTTTTATATCTTACAAGTTCTGTATCAACCCAAATAATTAAGAGGATCGAGCAATTGAGTAACCTAGATAGAGTTTTAGATGCCGCAATGGAGCTTACTTTAGAGCAGCAAGAAATGCTGGTACAAATTCTCAAAAGCAGAATTATTGAAAGTCGGCGAGATGAAATTGCGTCAGATGCAGCAGCTTCCATTGCTGAATTTCAAGCAGGTAGGCTCAAAATCCAGACTGCTGCCGAAGCAATTCAAGAATTACGGGAATATCTCAATAACCCAAGTGCAGCCGATGTATAGGTTAGTTATCACGAGCAAATTTAAAAGAGCTTTCCGAAAATTTACTCGTCGTAATGCTGACTTACAGGCCAGAATAGAAGAAACTATTGCTGCTATGGAGAATGACATATTTGCAGTCAACTTGGGCACTCACAAGCTAGAGGGAAAGCTCTCAGGATTTTTCATGTTCTTGTGGATATGATTGTCGCGTTGTTTTCTCGCTGAAAACCGATGAAGAGAGTGGGGAACAAGTTGTTCTTTTGTTAGATATTGGTACTCATGACGATGTTTATTAGCTCAATACAAGTGCGATCGCCTATCTTATAACAACTGTCTTGAAATTCAAGCGTGGGCGTAGCCCATCGTAGACATCGCATTATGTATGATGATTGATTTAGTGGGATGGCAAACAGAAACGTAGGTCTGGCCAAAGCTGCCGATGATGTGAGTTAAAATCCTGATATCTTTAATAACTACCCACGCAGAACGGCCCCGAAAAAGCGATCGCTATGCTTCAGTATCCCCATCTCGAACAAGCGCTAAAATATCACTTCGGTTATGACCAATTCCGCCCCGGACAACGGCAAATTATCGAAGATGCGCTGCAAAATCGAGATTTAATGGTTGTGATGCCGACTGGTGGGGGGAAATCTTTGTGTTTTCAGCTACCAGCGTTGTTAAAAAATGGGCTAACGGTGGTGGTGTCGCCGTTAATTGCTTTGATGCAAGACCAAGTAGAAGCATTGCGAAATAATAATATTAATGCGACATTTCTCAATAGCAGTTTGAACGCTTACCAAGTGCGATCGCGGGAAGAAGCCATCCTCGGCGGTAAAGTAAAATTACTCTACGTCGCCCCGGAACGTCTCCTCAGTGAAAGGTTTCTCCCGTTTATCGATTTAGTTAAAGAAAAAATCGGTATTTCTAGCTTTGCTATTGATGAAGCGCACTGTGTTTCGGAATGGGGACACGATTTTCGTCCAGAATATCGCCAGTTAAAATCTCTGCGGAAACGTTATCCTGATGTGCCTACAGTCGCTCTCACCGCCACAGCAACCGATCGCGTCCGTAGTGATATTATTCAACAACTAGGACTAAAGCAACCAAGCATCCATCTTGCCAGCTTTAACCGTGAAAATCTTTATTACGAAGTTCGTCCTAAAACTAAATATGCTTACGCTGAATTGTTAGAACTAATTCGAGAAACTGAAGGTTCGACAATTATTTATTCTTTAACTCGGAAAAAAGTTGATGAATTAACTTTTAAACTACAAAATGATAAAGTTATTGCTTTGCCTTATCATGCCGGATTAAGTGATGAAGAACGTAGTAACAATCAAACGCGATTTATTCGAGATGATGTCCGGGTGATGGTAGCAACAATCGCCTTTGGGATGGGAATTAATAAACCCGATGTGCGGTTGGTAGTTCACTTCGATCTACCCAGAAATATAGAAAGTTATTATCAAGAATCGGGTAGAGCCGGTAGAGACGGAGAACCATCTCGATGTACAATATTTTTCAGCTTTGGTGATGTTAAAACAATTGAATGGAGTATCGATCAAAAAACCGATCCTCAAGAACAGTTGATTGCTAAACAACAACTGCGGCAGATGATCGATTATGCTGAAGGCACTGATTGTCGGCGAACAATTCAACTAGGTTATTTTGGCGAAAGGTTTCCTGGAAATTGCGGTAACTGTGACAATTGTCGTCATCCCAAACCCGTGCAAGATTGGACAATTGAAGCCATGAAGTTTTTATCTTGTGTGGCGCGTTGCAAAGAAAGGTTTGGAATGCTACACATAATTGATGTGTTGCGAGGAGCAAAAAAAGACAAAATTATCCAGTACGAACACGATAAACTTTCTACCTACGGTATTGGTAAAGATAGAACTGTAGATGAATGGCGAATGTTGGGGCGATCGCTTTTACATCAGGGGTTAATAGAACAAACTAGCGATGGTTACTCAGTTTTAAAACTAAATGCCTTAAGTTGGCAAGTCATGCGAAAACAACGCACAGTTTCGTTAGCTGTAACCATAGTTCAAAAGATTACCTGGGAGCCGGAGAGTGAAAAAGCAGAAGTTGCAGAAATATTATTACAGAAATTGCGATCGCTACGTAAACAATTAGCTGATGAGCAATCTGTACCACCTTACGTCATCTTCCACGATTCCACTTTAAAATTGATGGTACAAGTGCAACCCCAAAATTTAGCTGAATTTGCCAAACTTTCTGGTGTAGGTAGTCACAAACTCGCTCAATATGGCGAAAAGTTCATTACAGAAATTCGCGCCTACCGCCAAGAAAAAGGTTTGCAAAATAAATCTGCTACTTCTGTATCATCTCCCAAATCATCTTCTTCTTACACCGAATTGCAGACATTACAATTGCATCAACAAGGTTTAAATATCGCTCAAATTGCCCAAAAGCGCAACCTTAGTCCGGCAACAGTTAGCAATCATCTAGAAAAACTTATTGAAAAAAATCAGCCAGTTGATTTAAATCAATTAGTACCTATAGAACATCAACAAAAAATTTGGCAAGTTTTAGAAGTACTCGGTGATATTTCCCTGACTCCCATCAAAGAACAACTAGGCGAAAGCTACACTTTTGATGAAATTCGCTTAGTACGGAGTAAGTGGCGGCGCGAAAATCGCAAGAGATAATTTGCTTAGGACAAATAATACAAAATAAAAAAATATTTTGTTATGAATGACAATCAAGAAAATAACGAGAGAGAGAAATCAAAACTCTCAAATATGCCAAAATCAATACACTGCTTTAACTTTATATATTTGCTTTTTTGTGTTTCGCTTATTGCATTTGGAGTCAAGTTAATATCTGCACCAGAGAAGATTACCACTTTCTCTTGTGAGCGAACACCAAAACACATCAATTGTCAGTTGACTAATCGAGATTGGTGGGAGTCGTCTGTAACAATCTATTCTGAATTAGATTTGTGGATGGGCGTAGAAGTTAAGGCAATTCATGATGGTGGAGAGAACCGATATTATGTCAACCCTGTTATTAAGGATGGGGAAGACTATCGCATTTCTCGACCCTCATACTGGCAACCAGAAGCACAAAAACTTGCTGACAAAATTAATGCTTTTCTAAACGATTCTCAACAGAAATTTCTGACGCTTACTCAAGACAATTCTAACGCACTTATATTAGGTGGCTGGTTTTGCATTTTATTTGGTGCATTTTGTTTAAGTCTTACTATTTGTTCATATATTTGTTTTTTGAAAAATTAGATAAGGAAGCTAAACTTAAATCTTATGATTAAAATACAAGAGCAATATCAAAGGAGTTAGCTAATGAGTCAGATGCTTAATACAGGAGTACGTTGGACAACTCAGGATGTGGAACTATTTGCAGAAAATGAAGGGACGCGCTACGAGATAGTTGATGGAGAGTTATTTATGACCAGGGCACCTCACTTTAAACATCAGCAAACTTGTGGTAAGATTTTCCGACAACTTGATGTTTGGTCAGAGTCTACTGGTTTAGGAGAAGCTGTAATCAATCCCGGCGTTTTGTTTTCAGAATCAGATAATGTGATTCCTGATGTAGTTTGGGCTACTAAAGAAACCTTGGCACTAACATTGGATGAAAAAGGACATTTTACTGGCGCACCAGATTTAGTAGTCGAAGTCTTGTCTGAGAGTAAGTCAGATGAAAGACGGGATAAGGAAGCAAAACTTAAACTTTATTCTTCCAGAGGAGTAAAAGAATATTGGATTGCTGATTGGCGATCGCGTAAACTAGAGGTCTATCGGCGCGAACAAAGTCAACTGAATTTGGTAGCAACCCTATTTAGTAATGATAATATAATTTCTCCGCTATTGCCTGATTTTAGCTGTACTGTAGACCAGTTTTTTCCTGTATAAATTTTAGGTTGAATGGAAAAACAACTCTCATTTTTTTCCCAAAACACAATCTGTATAATTTATTGTTCAGATATCGCCTTGCACCAATAACTAAGTTTTATCCTCATCAAGGCGATATCTATGAGATCGTCAGTTTACATTAAGAAAAACTGGGAATTTTAGAATTAGAATCTTGTGATGTCATAGCAGACTTTGAAGACTGAGTGTTTTGGTTTCTGACAGGCAGAATTACAGATACCAGCTTAGGCAGTGCTAGACAGGCAACAGTATTTAATATCGTCAGAAATATACCATCTATCAAACTCATATACTAATCTTCTCCGTTTGAAAATTGGTGGTGACTATATTTATTAGTTTGAAGCAAAAACAGTAAAATTGCGTAAAAAGAGAATTTAGATTTATTTTAGAGAATATAAGCTAAATAAATATATTTTTATCAAAACAGAATAAAAACGTCAGTCGCCAGAATACAAGAAGGGTATTTTGAACGAAAAAGCAGATAGCGTCACGTCAAGATTGCTGAATCCTGAATTCTGAATTCTGACTTCTTTTTCAAGTCTTCTGACTTCCTACTCCAAGATGTGTTAGGGGGTCAAACCCCCTATTCACCAGATATATTCTCGTAGAAGTCAAAGAACTGAGTCTATAGGTAGAGAGCAAATTAAAATTGCCATATCTATGAAATTGGAGCTAGACATGAATGAAAAAATCTCATTTTTATCTATCAAAAGGATGAGATATAAATATAACAATTTCCTATATCTAAAGAAACTAAATGTTTGTTTTTAACCTATCTGACAGAAGATGTTAAAAAAAATTAGACATAGTAAATTAAAATCAATAATAATCAAAGTTACTAAACAATTCAGGTAAGTGTGCTATACACGTGCTTGGAACAACCTAAAACTTTGTTAAAATCAGCAACACACAAACTATGAACTCTACCACCGAAAAACGTATCGCCTTGATTTCCGTCCACGGAGACCCAGCGATTGAAATAGGGAAAGAAGAAGCTGGGGGACAAAATGTTTATGTGCGTAATGTGGGTGAAGCACTAGCGCAGCTGGGATGGCAAGTTGATATGTTTACCCGCAAAGTGAGTCTGGAGCAAGACTCGATAGTTGAACATAGCAACAATTGTCGAACTATCCGTTTAAAAGCTGGCCCCCTTGAGTTTGTGCCGCGAGATGAAATTTTTGAATATCTGCCAGAATTTGTGGATAATTTCCTCAAATTTCAAATAAAAAACGATTTTACATACGAATTGGTTCATACTAACTACTGGCTCTCTAGTTGGGTGGGGATGCAGTTAAATAAAATCCAAAAGAGTAAACAGGTTCACACCTACCACTCATTAGGAGCAGTCAAGTATAACACTATAGAAAATATTCCTTTGATTGCTAGTCAGCGATTAGCAGTGGAAAAACAAGTATTGGAAAAAGCAGAGCGAATTGTAGCGACAAGTCCGCAAGAACAGGAACACATGCGATCGCTAGTTTCCACAAAAGGCAATATCGATATCATTCCCTGTGGTACAGATATTCAGCGCTTTGGCTCCATTGGACGAGAAGCAGCTAGGGCTGAATTAGGGATTGATAAAGAAACCAAAGTTGTACTATACGTGGGGCGCTTTGACCAACGCAAAGGTATAGAAACTTTGGTACGAGCGGTAAACGAATCTCAACTACGCGACTCCAAAAATATCCAGCTAATTATTGGTGGTGGTAGCACTCCAGGTAACAGCGACGGTATTGAGCGCGATCGCATTGGGCAAATCGTCAACGAATTGGGAATGAGCGACTTTACCACCTTTGCAGGTCGTCTGAGTCAAGATATTTTACCAACTTATTACGCTGCTGCCGATGTTTGCGTTGTTCCTAGTCACTACGAACCCTTTGGACTCGTGGCGATCGAAGCGATGGCAAGCGGTACACCAGTAGTAGCAAGTGATGTCGGTGGACTTCAGTTTACTGTAGTTAATGAAGAAACTGGTTTATTGGCTCCACCACAAGATGTAGATGCTTTTGCATCTGCTATTGACCGAATTCTCTTAAATCCAGAATGGCGAGATGAATTAGGTAAAGCTGGTAGAAAGCGCGTCGAAACTAAGTTTAGCTGGGATGGTGTTGCCAATCAACTGAGTGAACTTTACACCCAACTGTTGCAGCCACAAACAGTAGCGTCAACAGCAAAAGAACTAGTACACTCAACCGCCGAACTAGTGCAATCAGCAGCAAAAGAACTAGTACACTCAACCACCGAACTAGTGCAATCAGCAGCAAAAGAACCAGTTTTAGCTGCTAAATAACGCTTTTGTTTAACAGATAATGGTGAGTGAGTAACTCGAATAATATTTTGGGTTTAAATTTGGTAGCGTAGGCGTAAAGCCTGCGGCATAGCTACGCTTCGGGCGTAGCCTTTCCAAGAGTTGCCCGCCGTAGGCATCGCCTGAGCTTGGAAAACTCAACACCAAAAACAAACTGTATAAAAAACGAACTTATCACTTAAACGCAGAAGCTTATCTGATGATAATTTCTGCGTTTTTTGATTCGCAGCTATCACCAAAGCAAGTAACCGCTATGATAGGTGAGGTCTGTTATGCTTTAACTAAACAAAAATAAAAGCATAGCGATCGCTACCATTTGAATGTTAACAACTAATCGCTTTGCAACCAGTTGACTTTACCACTCTCACAGCTGCTTGTAGCGAAATCCGCGCTAACTGGCTACCATCACGCTTAGAACAGGTTTACCAGCGCGATCGCTACACGATCGCTATGGCATTACGTACCTTAGAACAGCGAGATTGGCTACAAATTTCTTGGCATCCCCAAGCTGCACATATTTGTATTGGCGATCCGCCACCGCGATCGCCTGATACCTTTACCTTTAGCCAACAATTAATACACCAATTAGGTGGTTTGGCACTGGTGGCGATTCAAGCGATCGCCCCTTGGGAACGTGTGATTGATTTACAATTTGCCCGTCGTCCTGGAGAAAGCGCTCTATATCATGTCTATGCAGAAATCATGGGCAAGTATAGCAACGTCATTCTCACCGACGCTAACAATATAATTATCACTGCCGCTCATCAAGTCAGTCAGCAACAATCTAGCGTCCGTCCCATCCAAACCGGACAATTTTATGAAACACCACCGAAACTAACTGGAAGTGTCCCCTACTTGAGTGAATCTCAAGAACGTTGGCAAGAACGGGTAAGTTTAGTACCAGGAGCAATCAAGCGGCAATTGCTCAAAAGTTATAGTGGCTTGAGTGCTGCACTAGTGGAGTTAATGCTGCTAGAAGCAAATATCGCATCAGAAACATCTACCAATACTCTCAACCCCGACGACTGGCGACGGCTATTTGAACGTTGGCAAGAATGGCTGCAAGCTCTAGATTCCAAAGAATTTCAACCCGCTTGGACAAAAGATGGCTACACCGTAATGGGTTGGGGTGCAGTTGAAAAGGTCAAAAATATCCAGGAGTTACTCAACCGCTATTACAGTAATCAGATTAACCAACAGTTATTTTCCCAATTACGCCATCAGTTGAGTCAGAAATTAAATAATATTCTGACGAAATTACGCAATAAAGCTCAAACCTTTCAGACGCGCTTGCAGCAATCAGATCGAGCCGATGAGTATCGCCAAAAAGCAGATTTATTGATGGCTCACCTGCAAAACTGGGAACCGGGGATGAAAGAAATTATCCTTGCTGATTTTGAGACAAATTTGCCAGTAGCGATCGCTCTCCAGCCAGATAAAAATGCCGTCCAAAATGCTCAAAGTCTTTACAAACAGCACCAAAAGCTGAAACGCGCTCGTGCTGCTGTCGAACCGCTACTATTGGAAGTACAAACAGAAATTGAGTACTTAGAGCAAGTAGAAGCTGCGATCGCTCAGATAGACACCTACCAAACAGCAGAAGATTTACGAGCTTTAGAAGAAATCCGCGAAGAGTTGATTGGGCAAAAGTATCTTGAAGATCCAGAATACCGCAGCCGCAGTGCAAACGAACTTCCCAGCACTAACTTTCATCGTTACTTTACCCCTGGTGGCTTTGAAGTATTAATCGGTCGTAACAATCGCCAGAATGACCAATTAACCTTTCGTGTAGCTGGGGATTATGACATCTGGTTCCACGCTCAAGAAATTCCAGGGAGTCATGTATTACTACGTTTAGAACCGGGTGCTGTGGCAGAAGAAGCTGATTTGCAATTTGTAGCTAATCTCGCTGCATATTACAGTCGCGCCCGTCAAAGCGAGCAAGTACCAGTAGTTTACACTCAGCCAAAACACGTCTACAAACCCAAAGGAGCAAAACCGGGAATTGCCATTTACAAGCAAGAAAGCATACTTTGGGGAAAACCACAAATGGTCATTAGTCATTAGTCATTAGTCATTCGGTATGGGTTATTCTCCTTGTTTCCCCAGTCCTATCAAGCTGCATCAAATCCAATTCGCGTTCAAAGCGATCGCTTACAGATTTTCTATAAACTCTTCCGGTGTAACTTGCGCTTGCTTAAGAATGCCGCTCAATGTCCCTACCTTCAATTCTTGATGTACGGGTACAACACAGCCAGTTGTCCCTTCCGGCGTTTGCTTTTTCATCACAACATGACTACCGGTTTGTCGAATTTGCTCAAAACCCAAACGCTCCAATGCCCGAATTGCCTCTCTACTTGAAATTCGTGGCAACTTAGGCATAGGTGATCTCAATGCTGGTCATATACCTTGGAGATGTTTCAGGTAGAGGAAATTCCTCTAAGTAAAGCTGCGTTGCCTCTCTCAAGCTAGCAATTGCCTGTTCGATTGTCTCTCCCTGATCGACCGTACCAACTTCGGGACACTCAGCTATATACATATCGTCCTCTTTATAAATGAGGACTGCAAAGCTGCGAGTTTTCATCGTACTGTATCCTCAATCCTTTTTATAGCAAGCATAGCATTAGCCTTTCTCTATAAATATCGCCGCTAATGAGGCAGCAACCCCCTGATTAGTGGCACATTTTCAGCCAGATGAGTTTGATATTCTTTTCCGGAGATGTCTAATATTCATTGGATTCAAGGTTTTGTTTCATCTCAGCACCGACGGCACGAGCAGCCGGATCTGAACTTTGTAGTAGCGTACTTGACACATTGTGCTGCTCAATTTGGCTCCGGTTTTGACTAAGCTTATACTTACCTTCCAAACGTGTAACAGTTATTTCAAATCCCACAATGCCATTGATCATACCTTCACGAAATCCGTCAGATAAACCATGCCAATGCGATTTGTAATCAGCTTCGTAGGTGTCTATCATCTCGTTTATCATTTGGTTCATTGATTCTGGGGAGTCATTGAGCATGATGACTTTAGGAATACCATACGCGTGAACAGCAATATAGTTCCATGTCGGTACACTCTCATGCTTTTCATACAAGGTAGGGGAAATGTAAGCGTGTGCCCCGGTGAAGATAGCAAGTAACTCAGTGCCAAGGGCTTGCGATTGAGGATTTTGCTTTGCTAGATGACCACTTAATTTAACAGTATCCCCTTGCATTGCAATGACAAGAGGAACGTGTGAAGCATAAGGTACACCGTCTATAATCGATACCAACGTAGCGAAACTATTGGCTCTCATAAAGGCGAGCAATTTATCAACATTATCTTCTTGAAAAGCAGTTGGTCTATACATGGGATTTCACCTTACTCTAAACTTAGAAAAGTCTCATTAACTCTCATTTGTATAGTGTATAGCAAGTAGAAAATCCCGATTTCTCACTGTTCCTTTTCTCAATTCGGCAAACCCCCAATCCTCATCAAATCCAATTCCCGTTCAAATATTTCATCAATTGGCAACATTTGACCATCAACAGTCATAAATTTATGGTCTTTTGTTGCCCGAATCACTGAACCATCTTCCAAGCAGTACTCAAACACCTCTTGTTGTCCGCGATCGTGCCACTGTGCTACAGGTTGCGTGTAAATATTTCCATTACTATCAACACTGTAGACAGTGCATTCAATGCCTTTTTCGACAATTTTCCCAATCGGCATTAATCCATATTCTACTGTCAATATTTCTGTGTCATAGCTTAAACAATATTCCGCAAACTTCAACATTTGCTCAAATAATTCATCCGCAACTTTTTTCTGAACGCCGTTTTTTGCTGCGCCATCCACGAATTTTTCTCGCTGCTTTTGCATCTCAGAAACTTTCTTTTTACCCATCGCCCGACGCAGCAAGTCAGCTTGTCCTAAAGAATATCCCGCCATATCTTGAGCAATTTTCATGATTTGCTCTTGATAGACCATAATTCCATAAGTTTCGTCTAATATTGGTTCCAGAATGCTGTGTGGATAATCAATCTGTTCTCGACCATGTTTGCGGTTAATAAACTTAGGAATCAGCCCTGCATCTAATGGCCCTGGTCGATAAAGTGCCAAAATTGAAGAAATATCTTCTATATTAGAAGGCTTCAAATCTCGCACTATCTGACGCATCCCAGAAGATTCTAATTGAAATACCCCTTCTAACTCACCAGCTTCTAATAATTCATAAGTTTTTTGGACATCTTTAGGTAGAGTGCTATGTTCGCCTTTAGCTAATATCCTTTGGGCTTTTCTTTCATCGCGGGGAATTTCATCGGGATCGACCCGATATCCTCTCGT
Organism: Nostoc sp. DedQUE04; assembly: GCF_034530995.1. NCBI lineage: Bacteria > Bacillati > Cyanobacteriota > Cyanophyceae > Nostocales > Nostocaceae > Nostoc > Nostoc sp. DedQUE04. Next base: position 85,941 of record NZ_JAVRCA010000019.1, read on the forward strand.
TTCTTGAATCAAATCTACAGTTTTTTGAATCAGCGTCAAGTTCCGTAAACCCAGAAAATCCATTTTCAACAAACCCATTGATTCCAGGTCTTCCATGAAATATTGGGTAATCACAGAACCGTCATTATTTTTTTGCAGTGGGACAATTTCATCAAGTGGATCGGCGGAAATTACCACACCTGCTGCATGAACACCAAAAGTTTTGTTAGTTCCTTCAATTCGCATCGCCATATCAAGCCAATGGCGAACATGGGGTTCTCTATCATATTTTTCTTTAAACTCTGGTTCTGGGGTTTTATCGGAAACCATCACTTTGAGTTTTGTTGGTTTTCCCCGCACCACAGGAATCATTTTCGCCATTTTGTCAGCTTCCCCATAGGGAATATTCAATACTCTGGCGACATCTTTCAAAACTGCTTTAGAAGTTAGACGGTTAAAAGTAATAATTTGGGCGACTCTATCTGCACCATATTTCTCAGTTACATAATCAATAACTTTATCCCGTTGTTCAATACAGAAATCCGTATCAATATCAGGCATTGATTTCCGTTCTGGGTTTAAGAAACGCTCGAATAATAACCCATGATGTACGGGATCGATATTAGTAATTCGCATCGCATAAGCGACTAATGAACCAGCCGCCGAACCCCGACCTGGCCCTACAGGAATATTATTATCTCTAGCAAATTTGATGTAGTCCCAAACAACTAAAAAGTATTTGGAAAAACCCATCTGCTGAATCATTTTTAGTTCGTATTCCAATCTTTCTTTATAGACGGAATCGACTTCCTGGCGAGATTTGCGATTTAACCGTTCTAAAAGTCCACTCCATGCAACATCTTCAGCGTAAGTGTCAGCAGTATGACCAGAGGGAATGGGAGGTGTAGGAATTTGAGGCTCACCCATAATATGGTAAGGCTCAACTTTATCGGCTACTTCTCCAGTAGTAGCGATCGCTTCGGCAATTACATCATCCGGCAAATGATCGCGAAATAGCTGCTGCATCTCCTCACCAGACTTGAGATATTCTGTGCCGCTATAACGCATCCGTTTATCTTCAATAATTAGCTTGCCAGTTTGAATACATAGCAAAGCGTCGTGGGCTTCAACGTCAAAACAAGAAATAAAATGTGAATCATTAGTAGCAACAATTTTAATCCCTAGTTCCCTAGCAATTTTTACTATTTCTACATTCACAATTCGGTCTTCTTGGGAGCCGTGGTCTTGAATTTCTAAATAATAATCATCACCAAATACCTCTTTATACCACTGAGCAACTTTCCGGGCGGCATCTGGTCTATTACTGAGAATCGCTTGGGGAATTTCTCCACCCAAGCAAGCGCTGGTGACAATCAAGCCTTCATGATATTCTTTTAATAAATCTTTATTAATACAAGGACGAGAAAAAATTCCTTTACCTTGAACACCTTTAAGGTGAGAAATTGTAGTTAATTTGACTAAATTTTTGTAACCTTTGGTATTTTTAGCTAAAACGACTTGATGATATTTGGGACGGCGTTCTTGTTTCTCAATATCGCCGTTAATTACATACATTTCATTGCCGATAATCGGCTTAATATTTTGACTACGGCAGATTTTGATCAGTTCAACAGCTCCATACATGACACCATGATCGGTAAGAGCGATCGCTTTCATTCCCAGTGCGATCGCTCGATCTACCAACTCTGGTAGCTGACTTGCCCCATCAAGCAAACTATAGTCACTGTGAATATGTAAAGGAACAAAGGACATAAGCACCTCCAACCACAAGCCAAGATATCTCTAGGGGCCTACCTTGTGGTATACCCTTTCGAGCCAGATTTTGCAAAGCAACGGAATCTTAGATTAACAGTTTTTAACCAAAATTAAAGCTGTTCTTTTTCGGGAATTATCACTATTATTAGTGTTGTTTTAATAGTTACAGCAGTTAACCAGTATCTAGCCAATGAGTCAAACAGAGAGAACTACTTCGCCTGAAACCAAAGCTAGCCCTTGGTGGCAGCGTATCCCTCTCACGTTGCAAATTCTCATCGCCTTAATAGCGGCAGTCAGCGTCGGAATTGCCCTTGGTGCAGGGAATCCCAATCCCAGCAACGCCGCTTTAATCAATAATTTAGCAATTCCGGCAGAATTGGTGTTAAAGGCTCTCCGCGCCTTGGCTACACCCCTGATTCTGGTAGCAGTACTGCATACTTTAATGACTACCAATATCCCTGGTACAGCCGGACGGCGGTTGGCAGTGTTACTTTTAACTAACACTACCGTAGCTATTTTGGTGGGACTTTTGGTAGCTAATGTACTGCGTCCGGGGACTTGGGGCAATGTAAACACCTCAACAAGTACGGCAATAACTGCTCAAAGTCTCGATCCTTGGGGAATACTCAAAGATGCTGTACCAGAAGCCGTCCTCAAGCCATTGGTTGATAATAATGTCATCCAGTTGATTGTGATTGCCTTGAGTTTTGGCATCGTTCTGCGGGGATTAAAATCTGAACAAATTGCTCAAGGCAAGAATGGATTTCAGCCGATAGAGGATGTCATCGGAATTTTATTTGAAGCGGTAGTCCGCATCCTCAACTGGGTAATTGCCTTAGTACCGTTCGCAGTCTTTGGAATTGTAGCTAAAACTATTGCGATGCAGGGCTTTGCACCGTTTAAATCTTTGGGTGCATTTATCGTTGCCGTATTGTTAGCACTGGTATTGCAAGCGTGCTACTACCTCACCAGAGTAAAATTTGGTTCTTGGGTACACCCGCTAAAATTCCTCGCTGGCGGTTCTGATGCCTTTTTGACAGCTTTCTCAACTTCTTCCTCGGCGGCGGCAATGCCCGTAACCTTTGAGGTCTTGCAAACAAAAGTCGGTTTAAGGGAATCTTCTGCTGCCTTGGGGGCATTAGTTGGGGCAAATTTCAATAATGACGGTACTGCCCTTTATGAAGCAATGTCTGCGTTGTATATTTCCCAACTGATTGGGCAACATCTGAGTCTGACACAGCAGTTAATTGTCATCCTTACCTCGATTTTTGCATCTGTGGGTGCGGCAAATATTCCCAATGCAGGACTGGTAACGATGACACTAGTGTTCACTTCTGTTGGCTTACCTACCCAATACATCGCTTTGCTAGTTACTGTAGACTGGTTTTTGGATCGCTGCCGCACCGCAATTAATGTTATGGGAGATATGACTGTCAGTGCTTTACTTGATGGCAAAAAGCCACGTTCTGTAGACGAGGCTTAGTTTGCCAGCTTTTAGTTGAGTTCAGCAGCTTTTTAAATATCTAATGCTGTTGAGGCCCTTTGGCGTCACATTCTTTAGTCCAGCAACGTTCTAAAAGTTGCAGACGCCAGATCAATACAAAGCGTTGGGGATTCAATACTAATTTAGTATCCCGACTAAATAAGGGCTGGTTCAGATACTGCCAAAGAGGAAATTTAATTTTGGTGTGTTTTGGAGTCATAAGAAGAAGAAAAATAATATAAAAGTTGTGTCTAGGAATTACCTAATACTGTTTTTCTAGTTAAAGGCTACCCTGCGTTTTTGCTATTGTCTTTGTGGCAATTGCGGAATTTCACCAAGTGAATTTATGTTGTTTACGCTTTAATACTGAAATTGCACGCACCATTTTTCTGAATCCATATCCCGTGAAAAGTCATACCATTTCACGAAATTTCTATTACAGATACGTTAGTAAGGGCTTACACAATAAGACTTGTAATTAGGACTTACACACTCTACAAATCACCTATAATATGTGTTATGCAAAATGAACCTTTCAGGTGCTGAACACAGCCTTTATTTGGTCGCATATTGACTGTGTTGGGTGTTAGATATGGCTCAAAAGCCAAAATTACCTACAGTATGTATGTATTGTATGTAAATCCTAGTGATTTATGCTACCAACTATGAATTTACAGTCAGTTCGATCAAAAGGCTGGTTCTACAGTAATTATTGGTTCTTTAAGGCAGCGATAACTGGCCCCTCGATTTTGATACTAGACGATAGTGAAATTAGCAGCAGTCAGAGTTGCCAAGATTTCATCAGTAGTAGTCACGATGATGTTGTGACAGCAGAAACTCAGTTGCCTGAAGGTTATACTACCAGACAAGCTAATTAAATTGTTGTCTTTGTAGAAGTCGGTAATAATATCAGTACCTTCTCCAAGGGCAAAGACAAATTTATCCCGGCCATTGCTAGCCATCAGGATATCGCTCGCTACCAAGACCACCAGACAACAGGTCGTTACATTGACGCCACAGAGGTGTCTTTGCAATTACCGGGGTGCTTTGTAATACATCGTTGCCGTTGCCTTCAAGTTGGCGATCGCCTACTTGGACAGTAATAACTCAAGTTGCTAATCAAAAACTACCTCTTTTTAAGTACAAAAGTTTCAAATATTTTATTTGGCTATGTTTGAGCTAAGTCCGTTGGTCTTGCTTCCTATAACCACTAATGTGGACTCCTATATCTATACCTTTAATATTGCAACTTATGTACGACAACAGCGTATAAATAAAGATAACTATGCCCAGCATCTCTAGCACTTCTTCTATAGTCGTTATGAAGACATAAACCATGTTATTGGGGGTGTAGTAATATTCATAGTATCCGCCTATCAATTCACTAACAATTGCACCTGCCACGTAGATTGTTCCAGCAATGAAAAATAAGCGTCGTGTCTTGCTAGGAAGAGTAAACACAAATCGCCCAAACATTAGCAAGAATCCGAGTACGAAGATAGCACCCACAATCACCCAAGCGTAGTACAAAAAACCACTGGTACTGAATGTACTTCGCAATGGTGTAGTTAGTCTTTCATGAAGACTGATCAATTCGTCTAAGAACAAACCAGCAAAGACTATTGATAATCCTCTCCATGCCCAGAAGTCTTTATTTTTAGTTGACTTCTGAGCTTGGAAAATGATTTCTAGCAGAATAGAACAAAATAGTAAAGCTCCTCCAGAGTAAATTGTAGGAATACTATCCTCGCTGTTGAGGTCGAATATAATTCTAAAGATATCTCTCCCAGGGAAGTCAGGTAGATAGTAGACATTGTAATTAGCAAAAAGACTGACAAGAGCCAAACATAAAACCACGCCAAGCAGGAATTTGAGGGTTTTGTTGGCAGAAAGATATACTTTGAATTGATGCGATGATTGCAACAGCAAGATCGCATCTTCTGGTTTTATCGAACTCGTTGACTCAATTACAGATATGCGATCGCTCTTACCATTGTCTGAATAAGATTGGTTTTTCAAGATTTTGCGTCGCTCTGGCAATACAACGTTTGACATGAAGTATTCAATGGTTTGCTGCTTAACAAAACCATGTATTGCCAGAATTTCTCCCAACTGTTCACCACTTAACTTTTGTGTCTTGAGTGCTGTGTCTAATTGATCTGGAGTAATTAGTTCAGCTTCAACCAAGTACGTCCCAAGCGGCTTAAGCTGAAAATTTTGCGCGTCTATTTTCCTAATCAATTAGGATCTCCTTATTTCACTGGCTGAATGTAATAAATTTTTAAGCTTAGTCATGAAACATTACAATAATTCATGAGATCGGATTTTAATAGCTTCATAACCTTTACTTAATCATATTTTGTATATGCTAAATTCTATACGTGTAAATTTATGCTAAAGAAAAGATGAATTTATTATGTAGATACGTGTGTTTAACCATTGCTGTTTTTTCTAAACGCATTCTTCTCAGCAAAAAAAATTAATCCACCTATCACTCTCATGTGTAGGTGGATTTATCAGATGTGCAGACATCTAGGGTGGTTGATTGTATCCCTAGCACACTGAGTAAGTAGCAAAAATGCTGCTAGAGTCGCATTGCACGGTAATCTCCTAAGTTGGAGAGTACCAATAAAAGTTAATAATGAGTGCCGGTTTTGCGATGGTTAATGGCAGTTACAGCATCAGGCTTGAGTAATTTTCCTTCATCTACAGTTGCATACACAACCCAATGATCGCCACATTCTAGACGTTGGTTGACTGAACATTCCAAATATGCTGATGCATCAGTGAGGACAGTACAACCGTTATCTGCAACTGCTGTACTAAAGTTGGCAAATCGATCTTCCCCAGGCGCGAAAGATTTACGGAAATGTTTCATGTAATCTTGATGATTGCCTTCAGGTAAAATATTTAAGGCAAACTTACCGCCTGGATACATCAAAGATTCGATCGCTCGCTCTTTGGCGATCGCCACTGTTATTCCGGGTGGGTTGAAGGTGGCTTGAGAAACCCAAGCGCCTAACATTGCGGTAGACACTTCTCCAAGTTTTGCTGTCACCACACAGACGGAACCAACAATCCGACCAACAGCCTGTTCCACTGGAGTAGCCGCTTGTTGGGGTACGCGTACCTTTTTAGCCTTTTTCAGTACTTGGGCAAAGTCTGTACCTAATTCTTCACAGAACTTGAGGGTAACATCATCAGGTTTAAACTTCACCTTCAAAGTGTCAAAACCGAAGCGATACCCAGCATCCCGGAGTTTACCTTCGATTAAGTCAAAGGCTTCGCCACTCCAGCCGTAGGAACCAAAAACTCCAGCGAGTTTGCTGTTGTCACCACTCGATAACACAATCCCTAAAGCAGTATGAATCGGAGTTGGCGCATGACCACCAATGGTAGGAGAACCGATGATAAAACCCTCTGACTGCGCGAGGTTGATGCGAATTTCATCAGGGGTAGCAAATTCACAGTTAATCGATTTAACTGCAACTCCACCTTTAGTTAATCCCAGAGCGATCGCTTGTGCTAAAGTCGCCGTATTCCCGTAAGCTGAAGCGTAAAGTAAGGCAACAGAAATTTCGCGATCGTTGTGAGAACGGCTCCACTCTCCATAAGCTTTGGTAAGTTCGATTAAGCCGGTGCGTACCAAGGGCCCGTGACCTACAGCATACATTCTCACCTGCAAATCTGATATTTTCTCCAAAGCTGCTTGCACATGAGGAGTTTGGGGAGCCATCAGGCAGTTAAAGTAGTAACGCTGGTCTTCTTTGAGCGCTTCCCAGTTATCATCAAACACATCATCACCACAAAGATGAGTTGCAAATAACTTATCTGTGTAGAGAATTTGGGTTTGCTGGTCGTAGGTACAAAGTCCTTCCGGCCAACGCGGACTCGGAGTGGGTAAGAATTTCAAAACATGACCCTTGCCTAAATCCAGAGTTTCTTTCCCCCGCATCACCAAGACATTTAAATCTTGCTCTAAGAAAGCAGCACGCAAATTGTTCGCACCAGGAAGAGAACAGACAAAAGTTACCTGTGGTGCTAGTTCTAAAATTGCTTTGAGGGTTGCAACTCGATTGGGACTAAAATGACCCAAGATTATATAATCCAAACTTTGCAAATCTAAAGTCTGCCGCAATGCCTCTAAATAAATTTCGGTAAAGCTTTCTGGCGGTGGATCGATAAGTGCGGTTTTATCAGCTTCAATTAAATAGCAATTGGAAGTAGTACCTCTTTCAAGTGCGTATTCAATTTCAAACCGCAGACGTGACCAACTACGCGCTCTGATAGCCTTAGTATTGGTAGCAATTGGTAAAACTTGTACGTCGCGTGGCTTGGAATTGGTCATAGCTGTTTTATAGTTGGGGAACAGAGACTGGGGAATGGGGAATGGGGAATGGGGAATGGGGACTGGGGACTGGGGAACAGAGACTGGGGAATGGGGAATGGGGACTGGGGAAGAGTTTTCCCAATCCCCAATACCCAATACCCAATCCCTAATCCCTAGTAGTAATTACCTACTTTGCGATGGCGAACGGCTGTCAATCCATCGTTTTTGGAGACACGACCTTCTTGGACGGTGCAGTATAATATCCAGTGGTCGCTGCATTCCATGCTGGTCTGGATTTCACATTCCATGTATGCCAAAGCATCAGTCAGAATCGGCGAACCGTTTTTCGCAGTTTGAGTTTTCACTCCTGCAAAGCGGTCAGCACCAGGATGCAAGCGCTTAAGGAAGTGTTTCTTGAGTTCTTGATAATTGCCTTCTTCCAAAACGTTGAGGACGAAGCGATCGCCTACTTGCATTAAGGAATCAATGGCGCGGTCTTTCGCAACGGCAATTGTGAATCCTAATGGTTGCAAACTCGCTTGCGTTACCCAGGATGCCAGCATTGCACTTGAGACATTATCTTTTTTCGTGGTGACTATATATAGTCCGCTGCTAATGCGACCTAGCGCCTTTTCCATGTTGACATCGAGGGACTTGATTTGCTTGATGTTGCGATCGCGCACTAGCAATTGTCCGATGTCTTTACCCGCTTCTTCACACAACTGGAATGTTGAGGCGCTGGGAGTCTCTTTAATCCGAATGGGTGGGAAAGCTTCTTTGATGCCAGAGTCAAGAAATTGTCTGCGGAGTGTATCAATGGGTTCATCATCCCCACCGTAACATTCAAACAGCCCAAGAAATTGCTTGTTCTTGGCGACAGCTAGCACCGAACTGATACTAGCTTGGGCGGCGGCGGAGGTAGTTGGAGGCATCCCGATAATGATGCCAGCTGCTCTCCCGGCTAGTTCTTGAATTTCTTGGCTTTCAGCAGTACTCAGATCCAGTACTTCTACGCCAACGCCAGTTTTCAGGATACCCTCGGCAATTGCGTGACCAAGGCGTTCGCCATATCCATATTCTGAGACAAAAAACAAGCCAACTGTTGTTTCTGCTTTAGCTTGTCTTTGGCTCCAATTTTCATAGCACCCGGTTAGAACATCTAAATGGTGGTATAATAATGGCCCGTGACCATTGGCGATAATATTAATCTTTCCGAGATCGCCCATCCGCTTCATCGCATTCAGCAACGAACGAGCGTTAGGGCCCATCAAGCAGTCGTAGTAAAATCTAAAGTCAGCTTCAATCGCTTCTAAATCTTCGTCGAAGGTGCGATCGTCACAGAAGTGCATTCCAAAAGCATCACAGGTGTAGAGAATTTGGGTTTTGCGGTCAAAGCTAAAGATTGTATCCGGCCAGTGCAGGTTAGGCGCACTCACGAATTCCATTTCGTGCCCTTTGCCGATATCGATGCGATCGCCAGTTTTCACAACCCGCTTGGAAAAAGGATCGTGTACTAATCCCTCAAGGAATTGCAGCGCAACTTTTGAGGCTAAAACAGTGGCTCTAGGAGCTAATTGAAGGACATCTTCTACCAAGCCGCTATGGTCTGGCTCTGTGTGACTAACAATTATGTAATCAATTGTTTTGGGGTTGACAAGACTTTTGAGAGTCTCTAAATACAGATCGCGAAACTTCTGGTGAGAAGTATCAATCAAAACTGTTTGTTCGCCCCTAATTAGATATGAATTGTAGGTTGTACCGTTTTGCAGTCCGAATTCGATATCAAAGCGATCGCGATCCCAGTCAAGAGAGCGAATCGCCGTTGTGTTAGGGGCAATTTCTACAGTTTGTATAGTTAACCGATGTTGAACGTTCTCTGCGTGGGCCTTGCCGGTCGTAGACATCGTTACCATTATTCGTCTCCGAGCGCAAATTAACAGGTTTTTCTTCTGCCCCCATTCTCTCTATTATTTTTCTTTGAAGTTGTAATGAATATCAGTTTTTTAAAAATTTAACTTGTATCAATTATTGCTGTTTTTTAGCAAAAAATATGACTCAAAAAATATACTAAATATTAATTGATTCCTAAATTTTACTGAGTACTTGTTTTTGCTATTTATCTGGTTTTATCTTAATTTAAAAATATCATAGTAATTATATTTTTAACTAAAAAGATATAATTTTACTATTATTATATTGCTGGTCTACCTACCAAGTCGAGATTACTTTTAATATTTCATATTGTCAAAAAATATATTTATAAAGTAGAAAATAGGAAAATTTATGTTTTTCGGGTACTCACTTAATTAAAAAAAGTAGGAAAGGTAGGAAAGGTAGGAAAGGTAGGAAAAGTGGGAAAAGTAGGACAAACCTTATTAGGCTTCCAAAAAGCGTTTATTCAATGGGTATTCAATATCTTGTCTTAATCAAAAATATGGTGCAGAGAATATAAACTTTATGTAAAGTCGATAAAAAAGATATTTTTTTGGAGATAATCAAGGCAAATTTCCAGAGACTAGTTGAATAAAAAGAAAGTAGGCTTGTATATATTTTTCCACTCATCTAAAAGGAAACTAGCATAAAAATAATTTTTAAAGTTTCGATAAACCTCCGTAAGCATAAGAATAATCTCAGGAATTTAATGATACAGTCCTTTATTATCGACTTTAAACATTAATCAAGATAAAGCCAACAAATTTTTCTTGTTATAGCTATAAGCTACAGCTTCAGGCTATCAGATAAGTTTACCTATATAGGTTAATGTGTAATCTTGATGTGCCGAACTTCTTATCAAAATCCATTGTTGATGAAAAAATGCAAATTTTGATAGTTTTCCCAAGCCAATACTTATCGCGTAGTAGCCTTATAAACGCCGACATCCCTAATACTTGTAGTTAAGATATTGAAAATGTATTATGAAATACCTAAATAATTTCAGTATACAGGCGTAAATAGATACAAAAATGACAAAAATTGATTTTGTAAAAGGTTATTGTTTATGGGATGCCGATTAAAAGTGTTTCTCACAGAAGAAGAAAAGCTAACTTTAGAAGAATTGAGAAAAGCCAAAGATGTTCCTCAACGTACTAAGGATCGCGCTCAAGTTTTACTGCTGAATACTCGCGGCTTAAAAAATGAGCAAATTGCAAAAGGCTTGAATTGGGCGATTTCAACAGTGCGTCAAACCCTTCATCGCTGGGAAAAAATGGGTTTAGCAGGTTTATGGGATGCTCCTGGCCGAGGAGGAAAACCACGATATTCAGAATCAGATTTGGTTTATCTCGAAAATTGTTTAGCTCAAGAGTCAGAGACTTATAACTCTAAACAATTAGCAAAAAAACTAGCATCTGAGCGTCAAGTAAACTTGAGTGCAGATCGACTACGACGGGTACTGAAAAAAAGAGGAAGAAGGCTTGGAAGCGCACACAAACCCAGAAACAGCGTGATTAGCTGATTACACCATCTTGGAATCGAATCGCTTGTTTCGTTTGGGTAGCGATCGCTAGATTTTGGTTGAAAACCAAGATTATATTCTTGAAAAGTTCCTGCTTTTTGCAGAGATAATACTTGTTGCGCTTTTTGGTGTTATTTGGGCTTGGGCGCTGAGGTCTACACATTTTTGTTTAAGGTTTGCCGAGAAAATTGTAGAGACACCTTAGCGCAGCAGGATAACAGTCCAGTTTCGCATCTTTACCAAAAATTTTGAGCTTCACTGAAGGGTATCGCTATTTTAGCCGTTGAACTCAAGTTAATTGTGCATTATAGAAAATTATGATGGAGTTTTCCATAAAACAAAGTCCACTTACACATCACAGTGTCAAGTGGACTTGTTAACTATTTTTAGTGGATCCGAGCAGAGTCGAACTGCTGTCCAAATTGGGTATTGACCCCCCGCTCATTCACAGGTTTAGCCTTTCTGACCCTCAAGGCGGGAATCGTTCATTATCCCGAACGTAGGATGCTCTGATTTAATCTTAGCCAGCAAGCCAACCAGAGAACGCTTGCTAGAGCATCCGTTGGGGTTTGGTCTTCAGTCCTTAACGGAGTCAAACCGAAGACGCTCGAACCTATAAGAGGTGTTTTAGGCTGCTACTAGAGCATCCTTACGAGCAAAGTTAACGATGTTATTCGCATTTACTTTTTGTTTGAGCCTTTGATTTCCGAGAGGAGACTCACTCTCGACCTGAATCACAGAGCAGCGTTCGCCAACCTGTCGAAACCGTGACGGACCCATGCGCTTCATATTTCAATTATAGTACGCGATTCTTAATTCGTAATTCGTAATTCGTAATTCGTAATTATCAAAGTCAGGATATATGGCTGCCATTACTCAAAATAGCCAATCGTTAATGGTTTTAAAATTAGCGATTGGCTATTTACGACGATCCACAACAAGTATTTTTCTAAGTTAGTGCTTCAGCACCACCAACAACTTCTAGGAGTTCTTGAGTAATTGCAGCTTGTCGGGCTTTGTTGTAGGACAGCGTGAGGGTGTTAATCAATTCACCAGCATTTTCACTGGCATTACTCATGGCTGTCATCCGCGCTGCTAGTTCGCTAGCCGCCGATTCTTGTAGCGCCCGCAATAGCTGGTTACTCAGATACAGGGGCAATAAAGAATCGAGAATCTGCACTGGATCTTGCTCAAAGATCATGTCAGGAGCCAACGTGCGGGCTTGGCTAGTCACTTTCTCGCGTTCAACTTCAAATTTACCGCCACGGGTTGTCAAACGGAAGATTTCATCATCGCCTGCTTCTAGACCTTGCGGATCGAGGGGCAATAGAGTTTGTATCACAGGACGGGAGCTAACTAAGGAAAGGAATCTGGTGTAAATTAATTCGATGCGGTCAACTTCTTCCGAAAGGAACAAGGAAAGTAGTTGGTCAGCAATCTGATTAGCTTCTGCTGCGGTGGGAATTTGCTCTAAGCCGCTGTAGGTAGCGTCAATTGGCTGATTGCGGCGCTGAAAGTACTGTGTAGCTTTCCGTCCGACTAACACAAATTGATAGTTTAAACCTTCTGCCTTGATTTCCTTGGCGCGATTTTCTGCACGACGGATAACGTTACTATTGTAGCCGCCGCATAGACCGCGATCGCCTGAAATTACCAATAACCCGACTGATTTAACTTGGCGTTTTCTCAGCAGTGGCAAGTTTGCTTCTTCAAACCGCAGACGGCTTTGCAAACCATACAATACTTGTGCCAAGCGATCGGCAAACGGGCGAGTCGCTAGCACTTGTTCTTGCGCCCGGCGCACTCTAGCCGCAGCTACCAGACGCATGGCTTCTGTGATTTTTTTGGTGTTTTTGACCGACTGAATGCGATCGCGTATTGCTTTTAGATTGGCCATATTCTTGAGTTAGGAGTTAGGAGTTAGGAGTTAGGAGTTAAGAGGTAGGAGTATTTCATTAACTTTTAACTCTTAACTCTTCACTCCTCACTTTAATTACGCTGCTGCTTTGAAGGTCTTCTTGTATTCGGTAAGTGCTTCCTTTAAGGCAGCTTCTTCTGCATCACCTAGCGCTTTGGAGGCTCTTACTCCTTCGGCGTACTTACCAGTCTTTAAGTACTCGCGCAAACCTTGGGTAAAGGTTGTGACTTTATCTACGGCAACGTCATCTAAGTAACCATTGATACCAGCGTATAGAATTGCTACTTGCTCGTATACTGAGAGTGGCGAATTTTGTGGCTGCTTGAGGAGTTCGCGTAACCGTTGACCCCGTGCCAACTGGTCTTGAGTGGCTTTATCTAAGTCAGAAGCAAATTGAGCGAAGGCTTGCAGGTCGTCAAATTGGGCTAGTTCCAATTTAATCTTCCCGGCAACTTTTTTCATTGCCTTGGTTTGCGCCGCAGAACCCACGCGGGATACAGAAATACCTGGGTTCACAGCCGGACGGATACCAGCGTTGAACAAGTCAGAAGACAGGAATATCTGACCATCGGTAATGGAAATTACGTTGGTGGGGATGTATGCTGAAACGTCACCAGCTTGGGTTTCGATGATTGGTAGGGCGGTCATACTGCCTTTACCTAATTCGTCACTTAGCTTTGCTGCTCTTTCTAGCAAGCGGGAGTGAATGTAGAATACATCTCCAGGGTAAGCTTCGCGTCCGGGTGGACGACGCAGCAGTAGTGACATTTGGCGATAAGCTTGGGCTTGCTTGGAGAGATCGTCATAAATTACCAGGGTAGCTTTGCCTTTGTACATAAAGTACTCGGCAATAGTTGCGCCTGTGTAAGGAGCTAAGTATTGTAGGGTTGCTGGTTCGCTGGCGCTAGCGGTGACGACGACGGTGTAATCAAGTGCGCCTTTTTCTTGCAATGTTTGTACTACGTTAGCAACTGTGGAAGCCTTTTGACCGATCGCGACGTAGACACAAATTACATCTTCTTCTTTCTGGTTGATGATTGTGTCAATAGCGATCGCAGTTTTACCGGTTTGACGGTCGCCAATAATCAATTCCCGTTGACCGCGACCGATGGGAATCATTGAGTCAATAGCTGTAATCCCCGTTTGCATGGGTTCGTGTACAGACCGACGAGCAATGATACCAGGTGCTGGAGATTCAATCAAACGGCTGTCTGAGGATTTGATGTCTCCTTTACCATCGATGGGGCGACCCAAAGCGTCTACAACTCGTCCAATTAAAGCTTCTCCGACTGGAATCTGAGCAATTCTACCAGTAGCGGTTACAGAGCTACCTTCTTGAATTTCCAACCCTTCACCCATAAGCACCGCGCCCACGTTGTCTTCTTCTAAGTTTTGGGCGATGCCAATTGTGCCATCTTCAAATTCTAAGAGTTCCCCAGCCATAGCCTTTTCCAGACCATAGATCCGGGCAATACCGTCACCTACTTGTAGCACGGTACCAACGTTAGCAACTTTGACCTCTTGATCGTATTGCTCGATTTGTTGTTGGATAATGCTGCTAATTTCGTCAGGTCTAATTGATATGCTCATGTGTCTATCTTGTTTGCTTTCGAGACGGGAAAATTCAATAGTTAGGAGTGATGAGTTAAGAGTGATGAGTTAAGACGGATGAGTTAAAAAAGCAAAGGTTAAAAGTTAAAAGTCAAAATAAATTATTGTTTACTTAACTCTTAACTCCTAACTTCTAACTCCTAACTCCTGTACAGACGCGATTAATCGCGTCTCTACTCCTAACTTTCTAGCTATTAGTTAAGCGCAATGAAAGGCGACGCAATTGACCCCGGATACTGGCATCAATTACCTGCGAACCTACTTTAATGATTACACCACCAATTAACTCGCTGTCTACCTTGGTTTCTAGTTCTACCTGGCGAGCATTACTGATGGCAATGACCTTTTGGATGATTGCCTGCTGTTGAGCTTCTGTGAGGGGAACGGCTGAAATTACTTCCGCTAATACGGTTTGATTCAGCTGCCGCAACAGCGCCAGATATTGTTGAAAAATCGATTCCAAGAATGCAATGCGGCGTTTGTCTACTAGCACTAACAAAAAGTTGCGTAAGTAGGGGTTAGAGCCTTCACCGAGTATTTGTTTGATGAGAGCTTTTTTGTTCTCAGCCTGAATAAACGGGTTGCTGAAGAAGTTTTGTAGCTGTTTGTCTGCTCTTAAGAGTCCCAGTAAAGTACGCGCATCTTCCCCGAACTCTTCTGTCAAATTTTTCGATTGCGCTATTGACAAAAGTGCCTGTGCATAGGGCTGGGCTATTTCGGCTGTTGCTACCTGACTTGTCATACATTGCCTCCCAGTTGTGCGATGCTGCGGTCAATTAAACTTTGTTGAGCATCGTCGGCAATCCCGCCTTTGAGTTGCGATTCGACTTTTTGCAATGCTAGTGCAGCAACTCTTTGCCGCAGTTGAGCGATCGCTCGCTCTGTTTCGGTATTTAAATCTGCTGCTGCTGTTTGTTTCAAGCGTTCTACGTCTTGTGCTGCCTTCGCCAACAAGGCTTCTTTCGTCTTTTGGGCGTTTTCTGTGGCCGATTGGCGGATACGTTCTGCTTCTGCCTGAGATTGCTTCAACTGCTCTTGCGCTTGGGAAAGGGCAGTCTTTGCCTCTTTTAAGCGCCCTTCTGCTTCCTGAATTGCGGTGGCAATATTGGATTGTCGCTCGTTCAGGATATTGCTTAAAACTTTACGTCCGAAGTAGAATAAGATGCCAACCAGAATCGCTAGATTAATCAGATTGGTTTCAAAAATGTCTAGGTTTAGACCGAAACCACCTTCTGCTGCGCCTTCTGCCAATTCAGAGTGAACAGCGTTCGCTTCTGCGGCAAGTAATAAGAATGTCCCCATGATACCCATTTACAAGTGCGCTGCTCGCTTGCTAATACGTTGTATTTTTCCCAAGGGAAGGAAATTTAAGTATCTTTTCCCCGTAAGGAAATTAAGTATCTTTCCCCAGAAGGGAAAAAGTGCCTTTATTTGACACTTAAATTTTGCGCTCTGGACTAGGGCCCAGTTGCGCGTATGCTTTCGCAGAGCCAGTCTAGTTAGCTTATCTAACTGGAGTTGGCCCCAATAGTTTTTCTAGAATCTGCCGGCTTAAAGCATCAACTTGTTGCTCTAAGGTGCGAAAAGCTTCTTGCTTTTGTTGTTCTATTTCAACAGAAGCTTGTTCTCGTTGAGACTGAGCTTCCTTTTGGGCTTCAGCGATTTTCTCGGCAGTAATTTTTTTAGCTTCCAGTTGAGCTGCTTCTAGAGTAGCTTGCGATTGTCTACGAGCGTCTGCGAGTTGTTGCTCATATTCGGCGGCTAAACGCTCGGCTTTTGCCAAGCTTTCTTTCGCCTCAAGGGTATTCGTTCGGATATAACTATCGCGATCGTCTAGTACCTTGGTCAGTGGCTTATAGAAAATTGCATTCAACAAAGCTGCTAGTAGCAGGAATTGCAATGCCATGAAGGGCAAGGTAGCATCGAAATCAAACATTTGTCTCCTCTTTGGCTGGAGTAGCAGTTTTCATGGCTAGCAACATCATCCAACCTTTCATATTTTAGAGACCCATAGCCAACAAGGGTCAACTGAACATTATAACTATTGAGATACCTAAAACATTTCGATTGTAGAGGCGTGATGGTTCACGTCTCCACACTCACAAAAATTTCAGGTATTAGCCGAAAGGATTAGCAAACAGCAATACCAGGGCAATTACTAGACCATAGATAGTCAAGGATTCCATGAATGCCAAGGTTAATAGCAGAGTACCGCGAATTTTTCCTTCTGCTTCAGGTTGACGAGCAATACCTTCTACTGCTTGTCCAGCAGCGTTTCCTTGACCAATACCAGGGCCAATTGCAGCTAAACCAATCGCTAAAGCAGCAGCGAGAACTGAAGCAGCCTGAACTAATGGATCCATGTTGATTTTCCTTGCTTTGATTACAAAACTAACAGACATTACGTTAACGATTAGAAACGTGATTTTCACGCTGCACAGGAGTTCTTTCGATCGCGCTTTGCGATGTTTTGAGCGAATATGCTCTTCTTGACTGTGCTATCAACTGAGAAGTTTAATGCTCCTCATGTTCATCTCCACCATGCCCCTCCATTGCCTCATGAATGTATGCTCCGGCTAGGGTGGCGAAAACCAGGGCTTGAATGGCACTGGTAAATAAACCCAAGGCCATTACAGGCAGAGGTACAAATAGAGGAACTAGCAGCACCAACACCGCTACAACCAATTCATCCGCCAAAATATTACCAAATAGCCGGAAGCTTAGGGAGAGGGGTTTGGTGAAATCTTCTAGAATTGCGATCGGCAACAAAACAGGTGTTGGCTCTATATATTTCTTAAAGTAGCCTAAACCCCGCTTGCTAAAACCTGCGTAAAAGTACGCTAAGGAAGTTAGCAATGCTAATGCAACAGTCGTATTGATGTCATTGGTGGGAGCAGCCAACTCGCCTGAAGGTAGCTTGATGAGCTTCCAGGGAATTAACGCGCCTGACCAGTTCGATACGAAAATAAACAAGAACAATGTGCCAATAAATGGCACCCAAGGGCGGTACTCTTTCTCACCAAGTTGGTTTTTTGCCAGATCGCGAATAAATTCTAAGGCATATTCCATCAAATTCTGGATGCCCTTGGGAATTCTTTGTGCGTTGCGAGTAGCAGCTATTGAAGCCACTACTAGAATACTAATCACAAACCATGAGGTGAGAAAAACTTGCCCATGAATTTTAAGATTGCCCAACTGCCAGTAGAAATGATGTCCTACTTCTAATTCGGCGAGGGGAAAAGAATTAAAGGCGTTTAAGACACTAAGCATTTGCATTCTTCAAGCATTTTCCCCAACGAGCGAGGATGGGATTACTATCTTTGTGAGCCTGACTTTTTAAGAATCAGGAATGAACGCAATTTGCACCATATAGACGAGGAGCGTGGCTTTGTAAGTTAGAAATCCCAAAAATATGGGCAAAATCTGTAGCTCACGCCATTGAGTTGCCACGATCATCACTCCAATAAACAGAGCAAAACGAGTTTTACTCAGACTGGTTTTCTGACTACCAAGCTGCTCAACGTCTCTAGCCAACATTTTTAAGTAAACCACACCTGTACACGCCCCAATTAAATAATTTAGGGCAATGTTTAAGGAATAAAAAATCCACACAGAGATAAAAATAACCCCCGTCAAGACAAGCGTGATTACCAACAATCGCTGGAAGAGTTCATGGAACTCTTGCATGGAGTTACCTGATTCTGTGCCTCCAGAACCAGTTTTAGCATCTTGTTGCGTTGTCGGAGTGGGCGCAATTGATTCGTCTGACAAGCTCACGGGACTTGAAACCAGTACAGTTAAATATGATGACTGCACATTCAGTCAGCTGAATCATATCACGATGCGGTAACAATACTTTAGGAAAAAACAATTAACTTCTTGTCAACATCAGGCAGTAAGTACCGACGGACTAAAGCCTACAGCAATTTTACCAAGTCCACGTTGCCGGACTTGGTGAAAAAGTAAAGGTTTTATAGCCTATTTGTAAACTGAGGGCAGGCAAGATGCCCGCCCCCACAAGAGTCTTGGGTTGAATATACCTCGATTAAATTATTTTGGCAGTCCGTAGACCGAACAGCAATCCTACAGATAAGCCAAAGAATAAACCCAAGAAGACGATATAAGATACAATTGCAAACATTTATTGCTCTCCAGAATACTTCCTAAATCTATTGAATCATTAGTTGTTGGGTATTGGGTATTGGGCATTGGGCATTGGGCATTGGGCATTGGGCATTGGGTATGGGGCATTGGGTATGGGGGTAGAAGAGAAATAGTTACTGCAACTTCTCCCCCTGCTTCCCTGATTCTTACCAATCCCCAATCCCCAATTCCCTATGCCCATTTTCTAGATTGCGATACAATACAGCCCACGGACGCTTGTTTGGGGTTGGGCAATGACTTCTGTAATTAATGTAAATCTACCAGAGCAGTCTTATGAGATTGCGATAACTTCGTTGAGCTACGCTAACGCACCTTCGAGTTTAGATCAACTGGGTCAACGGATGGCCAGTCTCAAGCTGGGCAAGAAGGTACTGCTAGTTTCTAATCCGACGATTTTTAAGCATTTTGGCGAAAGATCAATTAAATCCCTAAAATCTGCTGGATTTGAAGTTGCTAGCTGCACTCTACCGCCTGGTGAACGCTACAAAACCCTCAATTCCATCCAAAAACTCTACGATGTAGCCTTAGAAAACCGTCTAGAACGTTCTTCTACGATGGTGGCTTTGGGCGGAGGTGTAATTGGCGATATGACTGGCTTTGCGGCTGCAACTTGGCTACGCGGTATTAATGTTGTCCAAGTGCCTACCTCTTTGTTAGCGATGGTAGATTCGGCGATTGGTGGCAAAACTGGCGTGAATCATCCCCACGGTAAAAACTTAATTGGGGCATTCCATCAACCGCGTTTAGTTTTGATTGACCCAGATGTGTTAAAAACTCTACCTATGCGCGAGTTTCGGGCAGGGATGGCAGAAGTTATCAAGTACGGTGTGATTTGGGATGCCGAATTATTTGCCCAGTTAGAAGCAAGTAAACGCCTCGACCAACTCCGCTATGTCAAACCTGACCTAATAACAAACATATTAACGCGTTCTTGTCAAGCAAAAGCTGATGTTGTTGGCAAAGATGAGAAAGAAGGCGGATTACGGGCAATTCTCAACTATGGACACACCATCGGTCATACAGTGGAAAGTTTGACTGGTTATCGTCTAGTAAATCATGGTGAAGCCGTGGCTATTGGTATGGTAGCAGCTGGTCAAATTGCTGTGGATTTAGGATTGTGGCAAAAGGAAGACACAGAACGTCAAAATGCTTTAATTCAAAAAGCGGGTTTACCAACTCAGTTACCAGATGGGGTAGATATTGAAGCAATTATTGAGGCGTTGCAATTAGATAAGAAAGTCCAAGCCGGGAAAGTGCGGTTTGTTTTACCAACAGAGATTGGTGTGGTAACAATTACCGATGAAGTGCCATCGGATATTATTCGGCAAGTGTTGCGGGGAATGCGAACAATTTGAAGAAGAATTCAGAAGTCAGAATGGGCTAAACGCCCCGCTACCGCTAACAGGAGTCAGAATAAAAGTTAGTTGCTCTGTCCTTCAATTACGAATTAATGAGTTATGATACTCCAAGCCAAAAATCAATTAACTTTGCAAGAGTTCCTAAATCTTCCACCAGGCGAGGGAGATGTAACTTATGAGCTTGTTGATGGTCAAGCAAGTCCTAAAATACAAGCAAAATTTTTTCACGCGAAACTTACCCGCGTTATTCTCAATTTGATTGAGCAATCGTGTGAGGGTAAAGGAGAAGTTTGCCCGGAATGGGCTGTTGCCTTAACTCGTCGAGGACGAGATTGGATGCCAATTCCAGATATTTTATACATTTCTTATGAGCGTTTACCCGCCAACTGGGATGAAAATGAAGCTTGTCCTGTTCCTCCTGATTTGGTAATTGAGATTATTTCCCCAGGGCAAACTTTTGGACAAATGGCGGCTAAAGCCAAAGACTATTTAGATGCTAAGGTGCTGCGAGTGTGGATATTAGATAGTAAAGCCAGAAGCATTACTGTTTTTTATCCCGATGCAGCACCACAAACTTATATGGGAGAAGAACTACTCACAGATTCTTTGTTTGAGGGACTGCAATTTACTGTTGAGCAGGTGTTTCAAAAGGCGAAAATACCATTAGCTACTGAATAGCACAATTCTCTTGCTTTCAACATCCATCGAAATTTCAAGTAGTGGAAGGTTTGTCTAACTTTAACCAGTTGCTTGAGCAACTTATCTGGTTAATTTAGATAGTAGCTGTATTTACGCTGTACTATACTAATAGTTTAGCTGATTAATTGATAATTCATCCATTTGTAGGAGGTAATTAGCAAGGGAATAAGTCTACTTTATTTATAATCAGACCAACACTAATATGGTTGGAAACTGTCTTCACGTAACCGATCTATCAACTATGTTAAACCTAATATTTACCGGATGTATAAAAATAAAACCTTTGGTGCTTTCAACAGCTTTTTTACTGGCTGTACAAACTTGTGCCAATGCTGAACAAGCAGTTCCTAGTTTGACTCCAAGACAAGCTCAACATTTATCCCGTGACTTGGTTCCATATAATTCTCAAGAATTTTTTAGACAAGGAAAGGATTCAATTGAGAGAGAAATTCAAATTCTTAATCAAAGACAACAGCGCCCAATTAAACCTATTCTTAAGATTGATTCAGTACCGCAAAGCAAAAGACCACATACTCAGCAAAAACCCCAACGTCTTATCTAAGTAAGAATCATCACTCTTCTATGGCTTTTGCTTGTCTTGTTAATTCTTAAGCTGTAGCACATAAGCTACATTCCCAGACATCACAATCACTATGCTTTGCTTTTGGGCAACAGAGGTTTTGTATTACCAATAAATTTTGCAACAAAATTTTACAATTTTATTCGTCTAGCAAACTCATCAACGCTTGAATTTCAACGTCTTGCTCTTGCGGCTCTGATAATTGAGATTGTAGCTTTAATAATTGACTCTGTAATTCTTCTGCTACATGAAGCATCTCAGACTCTTGTGCAATTTTTAGCTGATTTTCTTTAATTTTGATTTGTTTAAGCAAGTCATTTTCAACATGAATTGAGTTGTAATGTTGAGCAATCATAGCTTTACATTTATTATCAATCTATAGAGTTCAATTAAATTTTCCACTTATGTATTATTCCACACTTTTGTCATTTTTTAAATATCTGGCGATTTAATCTCGCTCGTTCATAGTTTTTAATCTGTTCTCTTCTCAAAATTTTGGGAATATTGACTTCAGGTACTTCCAGTTAAAAAACATCTTATCTTAGGGATGCCCAAATGTGCGCCCCTAATACAAATGTACGAATAATTTGGGATAATTTCTTTTTTGTAAGTTACTAATATAGAGGTTATCATCGTGAGGGCATATAGCTAGCTGTGCTAATTTACCTCTGTAGCATATTTATATTTTTATAGAATTTTGTAAAAATGAAAATTATAAAATAAAATTGGTTGGCTTAGGGCAAATTTTTAGACAACACATATTAACTTTTTGGTTAATTTTCCAAGTATTGTAGATATGTTAAATATTATTTTGAGCAGTATGGACTTAAAGTTGAGCGAGAAAAAGATTTATATTTTTATAAAAATTATATCTACAGCGCTGATAACAAGCGCAATTGGATTGGAATCGTGGAATATTTATGCAGTAATAACTAATATTCATGTACCAAGCAGCCTTAATCCAATTTTTTGGATTGAGCGTTTTGCAATGATATGCCATTTTATTGAAAGTATTATAGCAGCTTTTTATGCACCTTCAAGACAAAAGATACCAATAAAATATGCTACTTATACTTTTTTTGTCGGCACAATTGGGTTGTTAGAATTATTTGGCCAGGAGGATGACTGTTGACGCTTCTACGCCTTGAAGGTATGGGTTTTTAGATAGTAATGTGCGTTATGCGATCGCACCCTACGTAAAAAGATCATAAGTAATTAAATATACCTTTATCAGCAAAAATCATCTGCGGGAGTTTTACCATGAATGTAGGTAACTAATGAATCTGACACTCAGAAGGGAGTATAGTTTGTATAGTTAGTTTTTTGCTGAAATTTTAGTTTGCCACTAAGGAATTAAAAAATGTCTACTGATACTGACATAGTTACTTACGTTGAAGAAAGTGAATTTGATGTTGTTTTAAATGGAAGTGAAGAGAAAGTTGTTGTTGTTGATTTTACTGCTACTTGGTGTGGCCCCTGTCGCTTAGTCAGTCCGTTAATGGATCAACTTGCCGAAGAATATAAAGGTCGCGCTAAAGTAGTCAAGGTAGACGTTGACAGGAATAAGCCCATTTTCAAAAAATTCGGTCTTCGCAGTATTCCAGCAGTTTTAATTTTCAAAGATGGTATTTTAGCAGAAACTATAGTAGGGGTTTCTCCTTACGAAGACTTTAGCAACGCTGTTCAGAAGCTTGTTTAGCTAATTCGTAATGACGCTCCTGCGTCGCTAACGCTGCGCTCATGTAATTCGTAGAGAAGATCGTTAAGGATTACGAATTATTTTAACCATTTACTTTTCGCCTATAATGTGCTTGAAGTAAACCAGTAGAATATTGTTGTGAGTTAATCAGCTCCAATTTTACTTCAGGGGTAGGTGGTGGAAAAAGATGTATACCGCCACCTAAGATAGTTGGAATCGTTGAAATAATATATTCGTCAATCAAGCTGTGCTGAAGAAACGAATTGATTAATTTTCCGCCACCAACTAGCCAGATATTTTTAAAACCTTGAGCCTCTATATTAGCTAACGCCTGTTTTACTGGGTCAGAGACAAACACAACGTCCTGACGCTCGGATTGTAAATTACGCTGGGTGAATACGAAAGATTTTTTTTCTGGATAAGGCCATCGATCAAAACTCAGCCCTACTTCATAGGTGTTGCTACCCAAGGCGATCGCATCAATCGATTTGTAAAAATCAGTGTAACCGTAATCTTCACCTTCTGTATCAAGGATTGATAGCCATTCAATTTTGCCATCGCTGCGAGCAATGTAGCCATCCAAACTAGCTGCAATGTAGAGTGTAACTTTCGTCATGGGGTTTGTGAATTTGGTAGTTTTCACTCAATGAGTGCAAGCAATCGCAGGTTTATTTTTTCGACCGACAGCATTTTAGCCTCTGTTGGTTTATATCACAAAAGAGCGATGTCTACGACGACGGGCTACGCCTACGCTTACCCAATTACTTACGTTTTTTGATTGTGCGATTTAAAACGACCTGCAATAAATTCTCGCTGAGATAAATGCTTCGTACTGCGTTTGGTGACTCGCTTTCGCCACATCTTAAAACTAGATTCTTTCATTTCGCGCCTCATTAGGGCGATTACCTCTTTTTCCAATAGCCCAAACTGAGCCTCAATAGCATCAAAAGATGTTCTATCTTCCCATGCCATTTCAATGATGCGATCGATGGTTTGTGAATCGAGGTTAGGTAACTTCATTCTTCTGCTGGTAATTGATAAATTCTAGCTATATATTTATTTTACTTTTGGTTTTCAAGAACCATTGTGTCTGCTGCACCCAGTTGCAGGGCATATAGGTTGGCATAAACACCCTGCTGATTAATGAGTTCGGCGTGAGTACCCTGTTCGACAATTTCTCCCTGCTGAATTACTAATACCCGATCTGCTTGAGTAACTGTACTGAGACGGTGGGCAATTACGAAACTAGTACGACCTTGGAGTAATCGAGCGATCGCACTTTGTACTAGTGCTTCTGTGCGGGTATCGATGCTGCTAGTGGCTTCATCCAGAATCAGAATTCGGGGATTAATTAATACCGCCCGAGCAATACTGATTAGTTGTCGCTGTCCTTGGCTCAGAGGCGCTCCCCGTTCCCCCAATTGAGTTGTATAACCCTGTGGTAGTGAGGTAATGAACTCATGCACATTTGCCAGTTGTGCAGCCGCTTCGATATCAGCTTGGCTGGCGTAAGGAGCGCCAAAAGCTATATTTTCGGCGACGGTACCGGTGAATAAAATATTATCTTGTAGAACGATGCCAATTTGACGGCGCAGACTCGCTTGAGTCACGCTACGCACATCAAGACCGTCAATTTTCACTGCACCGCTTGATACATCATAGAAGCGCAAAATCAAGTTAATAATTGTACTTTTTCCCGAACCGGTTGGCCCGACTAATGCAACCATCTGTCCTGGATAGGCGTGTAAATTCACTCCTTTAAGAACCAGTCGATCTGGGTTATAACCAAATTTGACATTTGAGAATGTCACCTCACCTTGAATAGGCGGCATTTCTATGGCATCGGGTGCATCTTTGAGTTCTGACGGTTCATCTAATAATAGAAATATTCGCTCTAATCCGGCAAAAGCAGATTGAGCTTGAGTATAAAACTGGCTGAGAATTTGGATCGGGCGGAAGAACTGCTGGACGTAAAGTAAAAAGGATGTCACTACACCCACTGTTGCAGCTTTTGTTACCGCTAGATAACCGCCATAGGCTAGCACGCCAGCCGTTGCTAGTGTGTTGAGAAAATCGATAGAGGGCAAAAAGGCGGAAGTAATTGCCACAGCCTCAACGTTGGCATCTCTATTGGCGGCGTTAAGAACGTCGAATTCTTTGATATTCATCTGTACGCGATTAAATGCTTGCGCTTCTCGCACGCTGCCAATA
Organism: Nostoc sp. DedQUE04; assembly: GCF_034530995.1. Lineage (NCBI taxonomy): Bacteria > Bacillati > Cyanobacteriota > Cyanophyceae > Nostocales > Nostocaceae > Nostoc > Nostoc sp. DedQUE04. The sequence goes on from NZ_JAVRCA010000019.1 coordinate 111,203, forward strand.
TCTTCTTCTAACTTGGCGGAAAGCTCCCCAATAGTTTGTCGGGTGACGCGAAATCTGGCTCTTGCCCAACGTGCAAATAAACTTGTGGTAAAAATCATCAGTGGCACAACTAGATTGCTCAACAAACCAAGTTGCAGGTTGATTGAGAGCATGGCAATCACAATGCCCACCAAACTAAAAGTATTGCCCAGCATTTGGGCGATTGTCAGTCCAAATGCTTGATTCACGGTGTTGACATCATTCAGCAATCGGCTCATTAAATCGCCTGCTTCGCTGCGATCAAAAAAGCTGAGTGGCAGACTTTGGATTTTAATGAAAATATCTTGCCTCAATTGAGCCAGCAATCGCTGCATAATCCAGCCGACTCGAATAATTTGACCCCGAATTGCTAAGACACCAAGCCCATAGTTCAGCCCTAGTAGTCCTAACAACAGCAGCAGTCCTTGCAAATTACCTTGTGCAATCAGATGATCGATCGACCAGCCGAGAAAGAATGGCCCAACCGCCTGAGTTATGGCACCAATTAATACTAATGTCAGGGCGATGGGAATTTCTTTGCGATAAAGTAGCACGTATTGTAAAAAGCGCCGCAGGGTGGAAAATTGCTGACTCGCGTTTTCCTCAGATGCAACAACGGGAATAGTGCCTCTCATAAAAATTTTGGATTTTAGATTTTGGATTTTAGATTAAAAGTCTTGATTACAAGGCTGTAAGCAAAATTAATGATGCTAATTGGAGATCATTTTTTCTCCTTCGGCTTTACCTGAGATTCCAAAATCACACCGTAAAGTGGACTGGTTTGCATCAATTCTTCATGAGTGCCTTGTGCTACCAAGCGTCCTTTATCCATGAGAAAAATGCGGTCGGCATTTTTCACGGTGCTAATACGTTGAGCTACTACAAAGGTTGTACAAGCTTTTTGGCGCATTAAACCATCTAGTTCGGCTTGAATTTGGGCAGCAGTTTTGGCATCTATCGCCGAGGTACTATCGTCAAGTATCAGAATGCTGTAATCGGTTAGTAAGGTACGAGCGATCGCAATTCGTTGTTTTTGTCCACCAGATAAGCCTACGCCCCGTTCGCCCACAATTGTCTCGTAGCCATCGGGTAAACCGCTAATAAAATCGTGCATTTGGGCGGTTTTTGCAACTTCAATCACCTGCTCTAAGGTAGCATCGGGTTTGGCGTAGGCAATATTTTCGCGGATTGTGCCAGAGAAGAGGGTGGTTTCCTGAAAAACAATCCCAATATGCGATCTGAGACTTTTGAGTGTGAAACTTTTTATATCTCGTCCGTCAATGCGAACTGCTCCCTTGGTGACATCGTAAAAGCGAGGAATCAGGTTCATGATTGTGCTTTTTCCCGAACCAGTCATTCCAAGAACGGCGATTAGCTCGTTAGGCTTGGTTTCAAAGGATACTTCTTTGAGAGTTTCGGTTGTCGCTCCGGGATAGCGAAAGGAAACATTTTCAAAGGTAATTCTACCACCACAGGTGTCAAAGGGGACAGCACCAGGGCGATCGCGAATTTCTACCTCTGCATCCACAACTTCGTAGACACGTTCGGCGGAAGCAGCTGCTTGAGCGATCGCGGGTGCGGCAAATCCAATCAACAAAATCGGTTGGAGAATCAACGCTAGGTAGGAGTTAAACGCCACCAGCTCGCCAATGGAAAATCTGCGCCCAATCACCTGCGCTCCCCCATAGGCGAAAACTGCCAGTGTTACCAAATTACTCAGCAAGAATATCAAGGGGAAGGTATCGCGGATGGCGCTAATGGTCTTCATGTTTGCCTTGACTAGGCCATCATTGAGAGTTGTGTAACGCGACCTTTCGGTTGACTCCCGCACAAAGGCTTTTACTACGCGAATTCCTAGCAAGTTCTCTTGCAATATAGCATTGAGGTTGCTCAGTTGCTCTTGTACTTGCCGAAAAAGTTTGTTATTTCGGCTGACGAATCGTGCCATTAACCATGCAGTTATTGGCACTGCTGTTAGGCTAATCAGTGCTAATTGCCAGTTCATCACCAGCAAAACCACCGAAATACTCACCAATGTCACAACTGAACTGACGACCTGAATTAAACTAGTACCAACAAAGGTACGAATTTGTTCAATGTCGCTGGTAACACGGGTTAGTAGTTGGGAAGTCTGCGCCTGGTCATGAAAGCTGAAACTGAGATTTTGAATTTTGCTGAAAATTTTGTTTCGCAGGTCATAAGCAACACCCTGAGACACTGCTTCTGCTAAATAGCTTTGTCCAAAGTTAAATACACCACGAGCGATCGCCGCAACTACCATCCAGGCGGCGCTATATAGCACAATTTGGAGATTTTTTGGCGCGATTCCCTCATCAATTCCCCACCGAAATAGTTGTGGAGTGAGTGCGTTTGCGATCGTCAACAGCAATAGGCTGACCAATGCTCCAAGCGAAGTCCATCGGTAAGTGCTTAAACTTTTAAGCACGCGCTGGGTTGCCTTTATCGACGAAGTTTCCTGGAGTTCTGGTTGCTGAACCACTGCAATTCACCCCTGTATCATTGGAAAATTATCGTACTTTGATTGTAAAAAAACAATTGACCATTTGATAGTGGCGAATGTGAAATATAGAGTACCTCTCTTGTTTGTGGTGCAAATTCCGAGTTTTGGGACAGTGGCATGGGAGAATACATTTTTAGCAAGCATTGCGGCTAATCAATTTCCAGACCGAAGAAAACCAAAGAACAAGAATAATGGCTCAAAATTTTCATTGTAATTCCCAACTTCCCTTTGATATTTCACCTGCTATCAGTCGCACAGCAAAGCCAAGTTCTGAGTTCTACTCTCTTTTTTCTGAAGAAGAAGTTTCAGGGATAATTCATGCATTAGAAGTCAGACGAGAAATCCCTCTCAAGTATTCTTATAAAGGGAGAGGTGCCAAAATTTGGAACGATTTTTATTTGAAACACGCTATTCCTAGATGGTATGGAAGAGCAAATGTAGAAATTGACCTTTTAAAAGATAATTTCAAATACCTAAATAGTAATATAAAAGCTGGCGATAGAGTAAATATTATAGACGTTGGTGCAGGTAATTCATATCCAGTTAAAAAATTTATCCGCAAACTAAATCAATTAGAAAAGGTTAACAAATATATTGCTTTAGATATTAGTGAAGAATTGCTTCATCTCTCCAAAAGTAATTTCAAAAAATGGTTTCCATTAATCGATTTTCTCAGTTCCACAATTGATATAGAAAGTAGTTGTGTACCCAAAAGTTTATTCCAAAATCAAGCTAGCCTTGAAATTGACGACACAGCAAAAATATTTTTACACTTAGGTGTTACCATTGGAAATCATCAAAATAGAGATGAGGTGTTCAAAAACTTTAGAGATAGCATGGGAAAAAATGATCTTTTAGTATTTACTAACGAGACTGGTTCTAACTCTACATGGGATGGAATAGTTAGAGGTGGCTGCAAGTATCATGTAGAAGAAGTATATGGATGGGTTAAAAAGAAGATTGGGATAAAATCTGAAGATTGCGAACTAGTGAGAAAATACGATTTCAAAACAGATACAGGACTTACGCACTGAAAACTTGAAAGCTTGATCCCCCCTAGCCCCCCTTTTTAAGGGGGGAATCTTAAAAGCCCCCTTTTTAAGGGGGTTGAGGGATCTCTTCTGCGTAAGTCCTAAGATAGTATTGTTGCTAATCTGAAACTGCGTCATGATTACACTATAAATTTTAGTCGGATGGGTATAGAGAAAAATATTGAAATCTCTAAAGGTGAAGAGATTACTATTTGGCGACATCACAAGTATGAACTGCCTAAACTTTTGCAAGAGCTAGAACGTTCTGGACTACAACTTATTCACTATACTACTAACAAATACAAATCCCATATTATGGTAATTTGTAAGGTTGCCAGTAACTAAGTTTTTCACTTAAAGAATGTTTGAAAAGTTATGATTAATGTATCAAATATTCTTTTACCCCACCCTAACCCTCCCCTTATAAAGGGGAGGGAACCGGATTTTCTTGTTTACCCCCAATATATCGGGGGAATTAAGGGGGGTAATTCGACTTGTGGTACAAGCATTTGATCTGAAGTTGACAATAATGGGCAATACTATGTACCCATTCAAATGAGAATCGCTATAACTTAGATACTATAATGGCAGCCAGTAGAAATTTTTAGGTCTTTTAGCGAAAATTTTTCCGAACCGTATCTAATGTGGTATTGAATATTTCTGATGGTGCTAAAAAATCAGTTTAACTTGCTTTGTGTATCAATTAAATGTACATCAAACGTGGTCTAGGCTCAGGAACTGGACGCCCCAAATCTTTAGCAGTTTCTATCCATTCTTGCACAACTAATTCTACATTATGCAGTGCTTCTTGATAAGTATCACCGTCAGCAGCACAGCCTGATAACTCTGGAACTTCAGCAATAAAAGCTCCATCTAATTCACTCCAGTAGAGAATAATTTCATACCGAAACATTATTTTTACTTCCTAGCTTATATTTGAGAATCACTGCCCGAACTTGTTTAATTTGATAACTTTTGGCTTTTCCTTTTTTATGTTGCAGGTTCAATATCTCCTCAACATCGGCTTTGACAAAAATACGATGATCGCCACGAATCCGTTCTTCAAAGCCTAGTGTATATAAAAGTTGCCACAGTTGGGCGAAGGGGATATCTGTATCAGAAGTCCCAGAGATAATTTTGTCTAAGAGTTTGTCTTGCTGACTCACGTTTTTCTGACTGCCTTAATATTTCTATAGTCTCATATTTATTTAAAATCAGGGTATCCAAAAGCAAATCTATCATTTTGCTCTTGAGTTAAAGCATCCCTGATGACAATGACTAGTCCAGTTATAGGGCAAACTTTAGGCTTGGATACTGTTCTACTAATTGACTTGATTTTAAAAAATACTAATTATTTGGATGTTACAGATGATTTTTTGGAAGCGATATTTTGCAGTGAGTTTAATTTTGTAACATCAGTTTCGCCTGTAGTAAAGTGTATCATTTATCTTGACGAATGATGCTCATTTATCCTTGTTACTGGGGTTATCAATCTTAATATCGGCTCAATTTATACTTTTCCGACTTTTCTATAATCCTTTAGCGTAAGGTTCCACAGGAAAGGTATCACCAATTTATAAGTGATGTAGGCAACTACAGAGGACAAATTATTGAGATTGCTCATATCATAATGCTGAGGTATAAATCCATCTCAGTTCATACTGGCATTAAGTAAAAAATATTACATAAAGATGAAAAATCAACTTCTAAGTGCAGTTGCATTTTTAACCACGATTAGTTTGACAACGACCGTACAAGCAGCTAATTCTGAACATGTTAAACAGTTATTAGCAACCAAACAATGTCAAAACTGTGATTTGACGAGTGCAGGTTTAGTGATGGCTGACTTATCTGGAGCCAATTTGAGCGGTGCTAATCTCACAGGTGCTAACCTCAGCCGTGCAAACTTGAGCGGTGCAGATTTGCGGGGTGCAAACTTAAGTGGCGCGAGTTTATTTGGCGTTAACCTGAGCGAAGCTAAATTTAATGGGGCAAATTTGACGGGTGCTGATTTGAGAAATACTTATTTAGCAAATGCAGAACTAACTGGTGCTTACTTGAATGGGACTAACTTTCAAGGTGCAGTTGCGATACCATCACAAATTGCTTCACCAGCAGATTTTTATGCTTTGGGTGTAGCAGAAGGGCAAAAAGGCAACCAACAGCAAGCAATCAGTTATTTTAATCAAGCGATCGCAATTAAACCAGAATATGCAGATGCTTATCTCGCTCGTGGTGTCGCTCGTTACCAAATACTAGATAGACAAGGTGCATTCCAAGATGCTCAAGTTGCACAAAAATTGTTTACATCCCAAAACAACAGCACTGGAACTCTAACAGCCCAAACTTTTATCAAAGAACTGCAAACACCCGTTAATGAGAAGGTAAGTACTGGTAAACCCAGCTTCGTTGACTTTTTGGGAAGTATTGGCTCAGTCTTGCTCAATTTCTTCCCTTTTTAAAAGAGATAATAACAGTTAACAAATACTTCTCTACGAGACGCTGCGCCTTAAGCGAAGCTATGCCGCAGGCTTTACGGCTTCTCTACGAGACGCTGTTCGCGTTCGCGGTTCCTGAGCGTAGTTGAAGGGCAGTACAAATGACAAATGACAAATGACAAATGACAAATAACAAATGACTTTATCTAACGAATTATGGGCAGCAAATCAAGACTTAGCCCAAGCTTGCTTAGAGCATCCTTTCGTTCAAGGTATTGGCGATGGTACTCTTGATCGAGCTAAATTTGCTTACTACGTAGGGCAAGATGCTTTTTTCTTAGAAGCTTTTGCCCGTGCCTACAGTATCGCCGCAGCTAAAGCACCAGACTGGTTAGGTTTCACCACATTTCATAATTTAGCTAGTGGGGTTTTAGAAGAACTACGGCTGCATAGTAGTTATGCTTCTGAGTGGGGAGTCAATTTGTATGCTGTAGAACCGGCATCTGCCACCCGCCGCTATACTGATTTTTTGTTAGCAACTGCTTGGAGCAAAGATGTAGGTTTAACTGCGGCGGCGATGTCTCCCTGTATGCGTTTGTATGCCTTTTTAGGAGAAAAATTGGCTTGTAACGGTATTCCCGATCATCAATATGCAGACTGGATTCGTACTTATAGCAGCGCAGATTTTCAACCACTAACACAACAATTAGAAAATTTGGTTGACAATTATGCCGCTACCAACTCTGTTGTGCATTCAACTTATCGTTATGCGATGTTTTGTGAACGCGATTTTTTTCAAGCTGCGTGGATGTTCAATTAAGCAAATTCATATCGAGCAACTTTTTTGACTTTTCCTAACTAGTCAAACTCGCGTTGTTTTCAGATATAGCACAAGCCTTGGTGGTTAGGACATTAACAGATGATAAAACTTAGACACAACAAGACTTTTCACCCAATCCCCAGTCACCAGTCCCCAGTCCCTTGCTATATCAAGCTGGGTAAAAATGCTAAGTTCTATTTTTAAACCTATACACAAAAAAAGACGCAAATTTATCTTTTGCGTCTTCTTTTAAGATTTTAAAAAATTAGAAACTGAATGTGGTTCTCAATGCACCAATAACAACATCATCATTAGTGTCGTTATGATCTGGAGATGTTAACCAGATGACTCCAGGAGTAATGGTGATATTGTCACTCAGCTTATACTGGTAAAAAGCCTCAAGATGATAGGATGTATCAGGATCGCTATCCAACCCTGCGATGTCAGAACTTGTCACTTTCGGCTCCACACCAGCGATGATACCTGCTAAGTTACCTTTTTTACCGAGGTCAGGGAAGCCCAAGGTGACAGCATAGTTCCAAATATCAACGTCTCCACGAGTTCCTCTCAAGCTTTGGCTGTTGGTGTATCCAGCCCAACCACCTAAGACGATGTTATCAGTGATGCCAATGGATGCTTCGACACCGTAAGAATTACTGGAAAATCCTACTTGATCTTCTGGTAAACCCTGGATAGCTGCTATATCCTGGAAAGTGGCGGCATTGCTACCCGTGAGTAGTGGTTGATTGTAGGAATTGATGTAAGTTAAACCGATAGAAATGCGATCGCTTGGTTTAACTGTCAGCTGCGCCAACGCACCATAAGAACCATTGAACAAACCATTATTGGGTGTAGGGTTATTAGCTGTACCACTCAAATACCCTAGACTTAATGCCAATTTTTCGTTGAACTCGTATGTTACTCCCAACCCCGCACCATTTATTTGGTTATAAATTGGGTTACGTGTACCAAAGGTGGACAAAGCACCAAAAGCACCATCACCATCAAAGAGATTGACAGTAGTGGTAAGGTCGTCTGCTGCACCTGCATTAGCAATAGCAACAACCTCTGTTTTTTCGCCCAAGGGAAATCTGTAAAACAGTGCATCTATCGCAGCATCAGTAGTACCATCCTCGCCAGTAAAAAATAAGTTACCCTCTGGTGTACCAATGTTAGGGCTGAGAATATTATTAGCCTGGATTCTGGTAAACAGGGTATCTTTCCCTGTGAAACTGGTCACTAATTCTATACGTGCCCGTACCCCTAAAGTTGTATTCTCGTCTGTGATTTCTGCACCGTTGACTGTATTTCCTGACAACACATCGCTAACAACTGCAACAACTTGTCCTTGCAATTTAGTTGTAGTTGAGAACTGATTCGCCTCCAATTCAGCAGTTCGCGCTTCTACTGTATCCACACGACCTCGGAGTGTCGCCAGTTCGGCGGAAAAATCTTCTTGCAACTTTTGTAATGTGGCTAAATCTTGTTTGTTAACTAAATCGCCAGTGGCTGTAGCAATAAGTTCGTTAACGCGATCGAGACAAGCATTCAAACCAGCAGCAAACTCATATCGCGTTAATGCCCGATTACCGCGATAAGTGCTATTTGGGTATCCTGCAATACAGCCATAGCGCTCAACCAAGGATTGCAATGCTTGAAATGCCCAGTCGGTTGGTTGTACATCAGAAAATTGAGACACGGAGGTAACTTGCGCTTTTGTCTGAACTTTTGTGTCTGGATTAGCTAAAACTTGCACTTGATTGATTTCAGACATGCTAGAAGTTTCACCTGCAAATGTAGCAGTATTCACAAATAGCATGACACCGCAGACTGCTGGACTAACTAGCAGATATTTCCAGAATTTTTGCATTTCTCTCCTCACACCGATCTCCAACTCACACCCAAACCACGTTTTTTAAACGTGTATTTTATGAGAATATTTGTCAGCAATCTTATCAGAAGTCAGGAAACTTTTTAACAAAAAAAGTCAAGAAATCCTAATTATTTAGGGAAAACTAAATTGCAGAGGGCTGTACCGTCTGAAAAAGTTTTGTTGTTACTCATTACACAGCAAACCCAGAATGATATTATGTACTTAAAATGAGAATGAGAATTATTATAGTATAAAGTTTAGAATACTTGCCATTGTCAATAGCGATGATGACAAAGGTAGAGCAAGCATCCGTTTTGAGGAGAAATATCGTGATAGTGAATTGCAGAGAAATTAGAACAGGTAGGCAAAGAAGCGGCATCTTGCCCATAATTACTCTGCTAATATTGTCGATGGCTACTGGGTGTAGCCAATCGAATCCAAATCAGGGAACAACTTCCGAACAGTTACCACAAGCACAAGAAGCTGCTTCTATCCCACAGGCGCAGCCGGGAAAAACTAAAATAGTAGCGACATTTTTGCCGATATATTTGTTTACTAAGGCAGTAGCTGGGGATGTCGCAGATGTAGAAATTCTAGTACCACCTGGTACGGAGGTACATGAATACCAAGCGACACCAGGAAATGTCAACGCGATCGCTACTGCTAAGGTGTTAGTGAAAAATGGTTTAGGCTTAGAGGAATTTTTGGAAGGTACTGTCAAAAATGCCCAAAATCCCAAATTAACTGAAATTGATGCAAGTATTGGTATTAAACCCTTAAATGCAATTTCATCTGTTGTAAAAACTACGTCAGATGAAAAAGACCACGAACATAGTCAAGGTAATCCTCACGTTTGGTTAGATCCAGTTTTAGCAAAACAGCAGGTAACAAATATTCGAGACGGATTAATTACTGCCGATCCGAGGAACAAAGCTACTTACGAAGCAAATGCTACAGCTTATATTAAAGAATTAGAAAGTTTAAACAGTGAATTTCAGCAGACTTTGCAGAAAAATCCCAGTTGCACCTTTATTACCTTTCATGATGCATTTCCATATTTAGCTAAACGCTATAACCTCAAGCAAGTTGCAGTGGTACAAATTCCTGAAGATCAACTTTCACCAACAGATGTCCAAAATGCCGTCAGTGCTGTGAAAAAATACAAAGTTAAAGCTTTATTTAGCGAACCAGGAGTAGATAATAAACTGCTCAACAGCCTCTCTAAAGACTTGAAATTAAATTTGCGTACTCTGGATTCTTTAGAAACTGGAGAAACAGATCCACAGCATTATTTCAAGGCAATGAAAGCTAATTTACAAATTTTGGAAACATCATGTAAATAGATTTGTCATTTGTTATTTGTCCTTTGTCATTTGTCATTTGTCCTTTGTCTTTTATTTAAAGTTACTAAGCATAAACCAATGACCAATGACCAATGCCCAATGCCCAATGACCAATAACCAATGACCAATAACCAATGACCAATAACCAATGACCAATAACCAATGACCAATAACTAATGACTAATGACATTCCTATTTTGAAAGTAGAAGGATTAACTGTTTATCAAGGCAGCTATCTAGCTGTTCGAGATGTTTCCTTTGAATTATTACCAGGAACAGATACAGCCATTGTTGGCCCCAATGGTGCTGGTAAAAGTACCTTGGTAAAAGCGGTTTTAGATTTGATACCTCGAAGTGCTGGGACGATTGAAATATTAGGTCGTCCAATTTCCAGATTGGGGCATTTACGCCACGCATTGGGCTATATGCCGCAAAACTTCATTTTTGACCGCAGCTTTCCCATTTCTGTCAGCGAATTAGTTGGACTGGGATGGACTAAGGAAGGGAAAAAAAAGAATTTATTTTTCTCCAAGCTGTGGAAACAAGACCGAGAAAAATCGGCAGCAGTAACAGAAGCTTTACGGCGAACTGATGCTTATCATTTACAGCATCAAGCTATTGGTACTCTTAGTGGTGGTCAACTGAAGCGGGTTTTATTGGCTTATTGTTTGGTAATGCCTCGGAAACTCTTGGTACTAGATGAAGCTTTTGCTGGTGTTGATGTGCAAGGTGCAGCAGATTTTTACGCTTTGCTAAATGAATTAAAACGAGAGGAAGATTGGACAGTATTACAAGTTTCTCACGATATTGATATGGTAAATCGGCATTGCGATCGCGTGCTTTGCCTGAACCAAAGCATTGTCTGTACTGGTAAGCCAGAAATTGCCCTTTCACCGCAAAACCTTTTAGCAACCTACGGCCCGGGTTTTAGCCGCTACCAGCACCAACATTAAAAGAATTCGTAATTCGTAATTCGTAATTCGTAATTAAAGAATGAATTATGCCAGTAATTATAAATTTATTCAATGATTATCAGATAACTTGGCTTGCGATCGCTAGTAGTAATGACTTGCTAGAGTTGTTACAACTTGCCTCAATACAGCGTGCATTTATGGGTGCTGTCTTGATGGGAATACTTGGCGGGATGTTGGGTAGTTTTGTCACCTTGCGCCAGTTGTCATTTTTCAGCCACGCGGTTGGTCATGCAGCATTGGTAGGTGTAGCGTTAGGTGTGCTGCTACAAATAAATCCTACTTGGATGCTGTTACCTTTTACCTTAGTTTTTGGGGTTATTGTCCTCTACTTTATCGACAAAACCGACTTAGCTAGCGATAGCATACTTAGCATCGTGCTATCTGGGGCATTAGCGATCGGTTTAATTCTCACGAGCCAAATTAAAGGATATCGTGGCAACTTGATGGCTGTACTGTTCGGGGATATTCTAGCGATCGACACCACAGATTTGATTTTGACGCTGCTAGTCCTTGTGGGAGGAAGCATATTTTTACTATCAACTCTGCGACAGCAAATTTTATTAACCCTTAACCCCGATGTAGCGCAAGTTCAAGGCGTTCCCGTCCAATTGTACCGCTACGCTTTTGTGGTCTTGCTTTCACTCGCCGTTGCTGTGGCGATTAAAGCTGTTGGTGTTTTACTGGTGAACGCCTTTTTGGTCATTCCCGCCTCCACCGCCAAACTGATGAGTCACCACTTCACCCGCTTTCTAGTCATGTCGGTGATAGTTGGTTCCATTAGCAGCATTGCTGGCATTATTGTCTCAGGTATTTTCAACCTTGCTTCTGGGCCAAGTATTGTTCTTGTCCAGTTTCTCCTATTTGTAGCCGTTTTCGTCTGGTTTAAGTTGAGTTTGAAACCTGCATAACTATTTTTCTCCAAAGACTTGCTATATTCTTTTATCTTTGCTACATTGATTAATCGTGGCTCACAAAAGCCCTAGCCGGGATAGCTCAGTTGGTAGAGCAGAGGACTGAAAATCCTCGTGTCACCGGTTCAAGTCCGGTTCCTGGCATCGAATACAGCTAAAAACACTTCTGACATATTGCATAAACTGACATAAATCTGGCATAAAGCAAAAGCCCTATACCCTACATAACTGGTAGAAGGCTTGTAGCCCAGGAACCCTCAGCTATTGTGGCAGTATCAATAAGCCAATTTACACTTTACTAAGAAAGGTGCTAGGGATATCTACACCTTTTTTTTTGTGTTAGCAACTTCAGTCTCTCTGGGTTTTTATGCCAGTTTTTATGCCAATTAATGATTGATAAACTAAATACTTGCGATCGCTAAAACTTCAATAACTCACACTTATCGATATCGTGTACTCTACGACATTTTTTTTGATGCCGTAGAGTACTGCTGACACTGACTCGTGTGTGTAAATTGTGTGTTTTTATTTTACTTCCTTTCCTTGCCAAATACATTTTCATCGATATCGGCAATATTCACAACACACACAATTTACAACACAAGAAAAATGGCAAACTTATCAGTCTTCAGTTTTGAGTCACACGAAATACGGTTTGTGGGTACTGCGAACAATCCACAATGGGTAGGAGTTGATGTTTGTAGCGCATTGGGAATTCAAAACCCTAGTCAAGCCATGAATAAGCTGGATGAGGATGAACGGGCTATGTTCAACATAGGTCGTCAAGGTGAGGCTTGGTGTATTAATGAGTCGGGACTATATTCTCTAATACTCAGCAGTCGCAAACCTCAAGCCAAGCGCTTTAAGAAGTGGCTCACATCAGAGGTAATACCAGCTATCCGCAAAACAGGCACTTACTCAGCGATCGCCCAACCTCAGCCATCATTGTCCAATGAAGCACAGAAAGCAAGGCTTGCAGAGTTGCACTCAAGGGTAGAGTCTGTACGCCAAAAAATCTCTACCACTGAGAAAGTGTTGGCGGAACTCAGAACAGAGTTACTAGTAGCGATACGTGATGAGGCGAATGAAGCGAAAGCCTTTACCAACGCTTACGCTGATGTAGGGGAAGAGTACATTCGTTGTACAGAGGTACTTTCAAGAGCAAAAGCACTTAATCCTTATCTGAATGTTGGGAACATGAAGGGCGGGAAGTAGGGGTATGAAAATTGGGTGTCATCCACGGTAACATCCAAGGTGTTATCCAAGGTGGCATCCGAAAAAAACAGGGGTATCAACAGAGGAATTATCAGTGTCCAGCGCTTGAGAGTGCAAAAAAATCAGAGAAATAATAAAAACAAAGCGAATAATTCTTGCAATCCAGCCACAGCATACGTTGTATTTTATTTTGGGACGAAATAAGAGAATAAGTTGACAATGTATTATTTCGTGGCTATAAATAAGAAAAGGCAATAACAGCAAGGGAAGTAGAGATTTATCACTTCCATAGCGCTGTCACTGCTGGATATAAACTACTGTCACCGAGAGAAAGTTATGAACTCACCAGGGTACAAATTTAAAACTATTCAGTCCCAAGCACTTCAATTGAGTGTTGAGTCAACAAGGCTTGCTGCTCTTGTTATGGGCTTAACAGAGGAAGAAGTAACACCCCAAACAATAATTGAAAACTTTACCGAACTTGATGAGCGCTATAAAGCACTGAAAAATCGCATTGAAGCAGTTCAGACAAGTATTGATAACGGACATGACCCTGACCGACATTTATTTGCATACGAAAAGGAGAAGAGTGATGCCTAGGGGTATTCCAAAAGCAGGTAAACGTAACTCTGGAGGAGGTAGAAAAAAAAAGTTTGACAGTCCCACGGTTAGGAGACGCATTCCTACCGCTTTTGCAGAAAAAATTGAAATGATACACAGCTTTTTACTGGAATTGGATGATGAGATTAGTAAGTGGGAGCAAGTCTGTGACGAAAAGATAACGAGTCCAAGATACGAACGAGCGAGACAACTTGTTTTACTTCTTAGAGAGAAACTTGACACATTAGGACTTGATGTGATTTCCAGTCATTCCATTAACGACAACAACAAAGGAGAGTAACTATGACTACTAAAGCCAAACGTGCCTCAATTCAAATCGCAGGTATCGATATAGAAGTGTTTCAGATACCGAATGGTGATTATGTGATGAGTCAAACTCAAGTAGCGGAAGCTATAGGTGTATCTGACTTTTCCCGTTAAGTCTCGAAAAGCTTGCTGGTAAAGGATTTAAGAAATA
>NZ_JAVRCA010000020.1:0-14703 GCF_034530995.1 Nostoc sp. DedQUE04
AAAGTATTTATATTTTAATCTAGTGTACCTCATAACAGACGGAAGTGCTGTAAAGGGAGATGCATGAAAAAAATTAGAGGCGGAATAGAAACGTAGTGCGAGATTTATTAATAAAGATATGGCTGCGGCAAGACTTGTGTGTACACCGTAGTCTTAAGAGCAGAGAGGAATGAAAGTGAGGTTTTCCAGATCCCGTGAAACAATGGCATTGTCAGTCCAAACAATGCCATTGCAACTTTAAAAGACTTGTGTGTACTTGACTTTTCACGTTATTTAGGAAAGCCCACGAAAAACCTAACCCCCTAACCCCCAACTCGTCGCGGGAAGGGGGAAAATTCAAAGTCTCTCTCCTAAAAGGAGAGAGATTTAGAGAGAGGTTTTCTACATACTATAAAAAGTCAGATTAATAATAGCTGCCAGATTTCCGATGTTCCAAAGCCGTGACACCATCATTTTCTAACACTTCACCGCGATCGATGACGGCATAAATTAACCATCGATCGCCACATTCAAGTTGATTTTGCACGGTACATTCTAAATAGGCTAATGCCTCATTCAAAATCAAACAACCATTTAGAGCAGTTTTTGTGTCAAGATTTGCAAAGGGATTATCGCCTAAAGTGCTGTGACGAGAAAAATAACGGCGGACATTTCTTCCTTCTTTGAGGATATTCAGCACAAATTTATCGCCGGGATGATGCATTAAATCTGCATTTTGCTCGTTAGCGATCGCAATCATAATTCCTGGCGGGTTAAAAGTTGCCTGCGATACCCAAGAAGTTAAAACCCCTTTGTGAGTTTCTTCATCACGAGTTGTCACAACACACAAAGAACCAACGATCCGCCCCACCGCTTGTTCAGTACGATCTACATGGGTTTCTGTCACAATATGGCGGGAAGTCCGCAGTTTTTTAGTTTTCTTCAAGTTTTGGGCAAAAAAAGTACCAGCTTCTTGACACTGCTGAAGAATCTCAGGAGTCGGACTGAAACGCACTCGAATTGTTTCAAATCCTAGTTGATAATTAGCATCTTTGAGCTTGCTTTCGATTAAATCAATTGCCTCGCCACTCCAACCGTAAGAACCAAACACCCCTGCTAACTTAGTTTTAGCTGCTACCGAGAGAACTATTCCTAAAGCAGTTTGAATTTGAGTCGGTGCATGGCCGCCTAAAGTGGGTGAGCCAATAATCAAGCCATCGCAGGTTTCTACAATGCGGTTAATCTCCGCAGAATCGGCTAATTCACAGTTGATTGATTCTACATTAACTCCATTTTGGATCAAACCTTGAGCGATCGCATTTGCCAGAATTGCTGTATTTCCATAAGCAGAAGCATAGAGCAAAGCGACACTCAATTCTTGAGATTTTTGTCCTTGACACCATTGACGGTAATCATAAGTAAAACGGCTGAGGCTGTAACGGACAACTGGCCCGTGTGCTGGGGCATAACATCTGGCTCCCAAAACCGATATTTTATCTAAAGCTACTTCGACTTGTTTCGCTTGGGGCGCATGGAGACATTCAAAATAGTAACGACGTTCCGCATCTAATCCCTTCCAATCTTCATCAAACAAAGTATCTTCGCAAATATGAGCGCCAAAAAGTTTGTCTGTGTAGAGAATTTTTGTAGCGGCATCGTAGGTACAAAGTCCATCCGCCCACCGGGGAGTCGGTACGGAAATAAATGATAGAATATGTCCTTGTCCTAAATTTAGAGTATCTTGCGATCGCATCGCTTGAATAGGTGATTCAAATTCGGGAAAGGCAGTTTTGAGAGCATTGGCGGCGGGGCGAGAACAAATGAGAGTGGCTTGAGGAACCAGAGAGAGTAATACTTGCAAGGTTGCTCTGCGGTTCGGATTGACATGACTGAGAACAATGTAATCGAGGGAGATGAAATCTAGATGTTGTGCTAGTTGCTCAAGGTAAATTTCGGTAAAAGACTCGCCGGGAGGGTCAATTAAAGCCTTTTTATCAGCTTGAATTAGATAAGAATTCGCTGTAGTTCCGCGTTGGCGGGAATATTCAACTTCAAATTTTAATCTGTCCCAAGTCCGCGATCGTAGAATTAGAGTATTTTTACCAATTTCAGCAACTTGTACATCTCTGCTATGGTTGGGCATTAATGTGGCAGCAGACATAATAACCTCTCTTAATAATGGGGAATTGGGAATTGGGCATTGGGGAGGCAGTGCGGTCTTCTCCCAAAGGGAGAGGCTAGCGCCAAGGGGTCTCCCCCTTCGGGTTCGCGAGTTCCTCTTTGTTGAAACAACAAGACCGGACTCGCTCACCAAGTGGAGCAACTGCCGTCATTGGGCATAACAGAAGATTCAGACACGATTAATCGCGTCTCTACCCACTTCCGTTCGACTACGCTCACGGCAAGCCTACTTCCTATTTTTAATGACCATTGGTTTGTGTTAGTTCAGACTTTGCTCGGCTTCTATAGCGTTTAGATACTTCTTGTTCCGGGTCAATACCTTCAAAAGTTGGGGGTAGCCAAACTCGCAGGAATAGTAGAATTCCTAACACTAATAAAAAGGCACAAGTTGCTAAAACTTGACTCCAACTTGTTTCTAGAACACCTTTAACAATGACTTCTCGCAATGCGGAAACAATGGAAACTTCAACAGCTACTCCAATAGATACTCGATGTTCTTGTAGGTAAATAATCAGCAGTCGGAATAGCTCAACTAAGATAAGTAAAAAGAGAATATCGGCAGTAACAGCATGAAAATCTAAAGGTGGAAGTAAGGAGAGAAACATATCTCTCACCTGAAGCACCATGAAGCTAAATAAACCGATACACAAAGAAATTACAATTACATCTTGGATAAATTCCAAGCTTCGGACAACGCGCCCACGATTAATTTCGTACATTGTAATCGGGGTATTTTCAACAGATTTATACATAGTTTTTAGGGAGACGCGATGAATCGCGCCTGTACAAGAGTGGGTAGAGACGCGATTCATCGCGTCTGTGGGGAGCAGAGGAAGAAGAATTATTAATTATTGACCAATGACAAATGACAAATGACAAATGACAATTTAGTAATGATTGCCAATTTTCCGGTGATGGGCGGCTGTAAGTGCATGTAAGTTGGCAACTCTTCCAGTTTGGACTGTGCTATAAATTACCCAATGATCTCCACAATCCATACGGCTAGTGATTTCACATTCCATGTAAGCTAGAGCTTCAGCTAAAACGGGCGATTCATTTTTAGCTGGATATGTTTTCACTCCAGCAAATCTATCTGCGCCAGGAGCAAAACGCTTGAGGAAATGTTTCATTAATCCTTGATATTTGCCTTCTTCTAAAACATTTAAAACAAAGCGATCGCCAACGTGCATCAAGGATTCAATTGCCCGATCTTTGGATACTGCGATCGCTACTCCCAAAGGCTCAAGACTGGCTTGTGTCACCCATGAAGCCAACATCGCACTCTGAATTTCTCCTTTTTTGGCAGTGATAATGTATAATCCTGTGGTAATCCGCCCTAGAGCTTTTTCTAGCTCAGTGTTGATAGATTTGATTTGTTTAATGGTGCGATCGCGGGTTAACCATTGACCCATATCTGTCCCCGCTTCATCACAAAGTTGTTCCGTTGCTTGGGTAGGAATTTCCTTAACTAAAATAGGTGGAAAAGCTTCAGTTAATCCCAGTTCTTGAAACTTATTGCGTAACGGGTAAATTGGTTCATCTTCTCCTCCTCCCGACTCTAATAAACCAATTGCTTGTTTCTTATGAACAGCAGCTAAAATTGTACTTAAAGCCGCTTGAGCTATTACTGAAGATTGAGGTGGCATTGCAATTATTAAACCAGAGGATTGTGCAACTAATTCTCGAACTTCTTGAGGCTCGGCACTATTGAGGTCTACTAATTCTATTGCTACACCTGTTTTTGCGCATCCATGAGCTATTGTACGGACTAAATATTCGCTATGCCCGTAATCTTCAACATAAAATAGAGTTACTAAAGTCTCTGTTTTTGCTTGTTCTAAACTCCAGTTTTGATATCGTCCTAGCCATTCGGAGATATAGTTTTGTAATAAAGGGCCGTGTCCTGTAGCAACTGTTGCTATTTCTAACTTTTCAATCCGCTTTAAAGCTGCCAAGACAGACCGGGCATTCGGCCCCATGAGACAATCATAGTAATATTTAAAATCTTCCTCAAGTAAGGTGATATTTTCATCATAAGTGTGGTCATCACAGTAGTGCATTCCAAACACATCGCAAGTGTAAAGTGTGGAAGTTTTATGGTCATAGGTAAAGATTGTGTCAGGCCAGTGTAAGTTAGGTGCAGAGATAAATTCTAGTTCGTGTCCGTTGCCTAAATCTAAACGCTCTCCACTTTTCACTTGTATTGATTTAAAAGGCTGGTGAACCATATTTTCTAAAAATTGAATAGCTACCTTTGCACCAACAACAGTAATAGAAGGAGCTAATTCCAAAATATCTTTCACTAAGCCACTGTGGTCTGGTTCTGTATGGCTAATAATCAAGTAATCTATCTTAGTTGGATCGATTAATCCCGTCACTACCTCAAGATATAATTGCTCAAACTTGCGGTGAGATGTGTCAACTAAGGCAACTTTTTCTCCTTGAATTAAGAAAGAATTATAGGTTGTACCATTCCGTAAACCGAACTCGATATCAAAACGTTCTCTATCCCAATCGAGACAACGTATAGCAGTCGTTTGAGGAGCGATTTCAACAGTTTCAATCGTCAAACGTCCAGGATTGGAAATAACTTGAGTAAGCTGTGTGAGTGCAACCATTTCTTTTCTCCAAAAGAATATTATCTGGAGCGAGCGTTATGTTTCTTATATTTACCTGAAACACTCAATTAGTAAAATGCCAATTTCTAAAGCTAATCATTAGAAAGATTTATTCATCATTTAGCTTGACTTACCATTGAATTACTCAATGTTTATCATTATTTTTATATTCGATAATGAACGTGAGAAAATGCAAATTCTAAGTTAGAATCTTGACAGATGTCGTTAACCTTAATTACTCCTCCTCTACAACAAATCAACAGCGAAATCGCCCGTCATGCTGGTGTTGAACTGTATGTGCTGCGCCTGGATCTTATGCACCCGTGGGTTAACGGCAATAAATGGTTTAAGCTGAAATACAATCTTTTAGAGGCCAAAAAGAAAAATTTCACAACACTGCTAACCTTTGGCGGCGCTTATTCCAATCACATCTATGCAACTGCGGCGGCTGGTAATCTTTTTGGTTTTCGCACCATCGGCGTAATTCGTGGAGAGGAGAGGCTACCATTAAACGCAACGCTGAGTTTTGCTGTACAACAGGATATGCAGCTTGTGTATCTGAACCGCGAAATGTACCGACAGCGCAACACACCAGCGTTAGAAGAATATCTACGACAAAGTTTCGGTGAGGTGTTTATCATTCCCGAAGGTGGGAGTAATTTAAATGGTGTGCGCGGCTGTACAGAGATAATCGATCGTGCCGCATTTAATCATATATGCGTAGCCTGCGGTACAGCCACCACACTAGCAGGTATTGCACTTTCGTTGCATGAAAGACAAAGAGCGATCGCTTTTCCCGTATTAAAAAATGGCGCATTTCTTGCACAAGAAATCGAAAGTTTGTTGACAAATTACCTCGCTTCTGATTTACCTTCGCCATATAATTCTCCCGCTTCCTGGGAATTAATATGTGATTACCACTTTGGCGGTTATGCAAAGGTGAACGATGAGTTACTACTGTTCAGCCAACAGTTCACACAGGAACATGGCGTACCCCTCGATTACGTATATACCGCCAAAATGTTTTACGGAGTGATGGATTTACTACAGCAGGGATTTTTTAGTAAAGGCGATCGCTTGTTGCTAGTACACACAGGCGGCTTACAGGGCAACATCGGTATGGAAGAAAAGTTGCAGAGATTTTCTAAAATCTGAGTTGCCACTTAATTAAATATCAGTTACCTTTGTATGGAATTTTACTGGACTAAGTGAAATTCACATATCAATCTTGATATTTACTCAACGTTAGGTAAGGTAAAGTTAATGTTTACATACGCCGATCGCATTAAGCCAGATGGTCACAGTATTACTACCTATTTAGAAAATCTCCTAGCTAAAAGGTATCAAATTCCCACTTTTCAACGAGATGTTGTTTGGGAGAAAGAGAATGTAAAAAAACTCTGGGATAGTATTTATAAGTTTTACCCTTTAGGAAGTATTTTAATTTGGAAAAGCAGTACTAAGCTAGAAAGTCATAGGCAAATAGGAGGTATCAAATTTGCTGATGATTTTCACTCTAATGAATATCAGTATATTTTAGATGGTCAACAAAGAACGACTACTCTTTTAACATCAATTTATGGAGGAAAAATTGAGAAAAAGGAGAACTTTGATCCAACGCTATATATAGATTTTACAGTTGAATTCACTGAGATCACAGATGATACAAGTTACACAAAGCGATTTTTATTTTGGGATGAAATTGATGATAATAATGGTCAAATAAAAGCAAATAGTGGCAAGAAAAAACGTCACGAAGAAAAACTCCTTGTTAGTTTAAGAGATATCATTAAAAATCCTGTGGAAATAGAAAGAAATCTTCACAAAAATGGATATGGTGACTTTGAAAATCCCTACATGTAACAATTCAGAAGGATTAGGGAAGCCTTATATAGTTATCAAATTTCCTTCATTGAGTTAAGAGGTATTGAAGTTGCAGAAGTGTGTCAAATATTTGAGCGGATTAATCAAGCTGGTAAACCCTTGGATATCTTTGATATTGTGGTTGCTAAGACCTTTCGTTCTGAAAATAAGACAAATAATATCTCTGGATTCTATCTTCGGGAATTATTTGATAGATTTAAAACAACTATTTCTAGCAGTCAATATGCCAATATTGATAATTGGACATTGCTACAGATGCTAGCTGTAGTGGTAAAACTTGAATTTCCCGAAGCTGGGATACAAAATATTACTGATATGTATCTTAATAAGCTAAAAACAGAACATATTGAAGCTGTATGGTCTAATTTTAAAATAGCCGTTGCTAAAACTTTTGATTTCTTTGATAATATTTTGCATATTAAAGGTGGAAGATTAATCCCTTATCGATATTTTTACCTGACTATTACAGCATATTTTTATCGGAACGATCAACCAGATTATAGTTTTTTAAATAAATATTTTTGGTATTATAGTTTTCATAATGCAGATTTACTAACAAACACTACACACCTCTGGGAACATATATACTTTGTTAATCAACAAAAGGCTAATAGTACTTACTCATTCAATAAGTTTGATATTGATAAAAATTCGCTCAGGAAATCTTTTTACAGTTATAGAGGTCGCTTATCCAGAGCAATATTATCACTTTATGCAAACCACAAGCCGCAAGATTGGGCAAAACCTCATAGAGATATTGTGTCTGATGTTTATTATTTGCTAACAGATAAGCCTAACTTACACCATATATTTCCAGTTAATTTTATTAAGCAAAGTGGCATTGCTAGTCAAATAGAATGTGACAGCTTGATGAATATTGCCTATCTGTCTCAAATAACTAATTTGAAAATTAGCGATAAAAATCCATTAGATTATCTCAAAGAATATGACGAGCCTGGTTTAGAGGCAGTGCTACGCTCTCATCTTATACCGACGATCATTCTTGAATGGTCAAGAGCCGATGCACTTCCAGAAAACGCCCTAACTATTTTTATTGAAGAAAGGGTAAACCTCTTATTAGAGGCTTTGAGGCTGAAGTTAGAAGGAATTGAATTTAATGTTTTTGATATGGGGAATCGTACAGATAATATTTAGTTTTAGAAAAGCGATTGTCTAAAAAAGAGGCTCTGCTGGCTTTTATGCTTACCGTTTATTTTGTAAACTTTGAATGGTAGCGATCGCATGTTTTGCCACAATATCAATTTCCTCTTCTGTATTAAACCTGCCAATGCCAAACCGCACGGAGGCATAAGCTAGCTTTTCTGAATGTCCCAATGCTGTGAGAACATGGGAAGGTGCAGTATTTGTTGACGAGCAAGCAGAACCAGAAGATATAGCCATTACTGGCTGCAATCCCAGCAAAAGCGCGGCTCCATCCACTCCCTCAACACTGATACTCAAGTTTCCCGCCAATCGCTGTTGAGGATGTCCGTTGAGATGAATTCCTTCAACTTGCGATAGCTGTTCCCATAATTTTTGTCTTAATTGGGTGAGGCGTTGGGTTTCTGTTGCTTGTTCAGCCAAAGCGATTTCTACAGCTTTGCCAAAGCCGACAATTTGCGGTGTATACAATGTACCAGAACGCATCCCCCGCTCATGTCCGCCGCCGTGCTGCTGGGGAGCCAGTTGTACTCTGGGATTGCGTCTGCGGACGTATAGCGCTCCAATGCCTTTAGGCCCATATACTTTATGTGCTGTTAGCGACATCAAGTCAATTTTCATCGCTTGCACATCCAAGGGAATTTTACCAATAGCTTGGGCGGCATCGGTGTGGAAAATGATTTGGTGTTCATGGCACATTTCCCCAATTTCGGCTATTGGCTGTAACACGCCAATTTCGTTATTTGCAGCCATCACCGATACTAAAATCGTTTCAGGACGGAAAGCTTTTTTTAACTCAATTAAATCAATCAATCCATCTTTTTGGACAGGGAGAATAGTAATTTCAAAACCAAGACTTTTTAAATAATTACAAGGATCGATTACTGCACTATGTTCAGTGGCAACAGTAATAATATGCTGACCTTTTTTAAAATAAGCTTCAGCAACACCTTTAATCGCTAAATTATTTGCTTCTGTTGCACCACTTGTAAACACAATTTCTTCTGGTGTGGCATTGATTGCTGCTGCTAAAATTTCTCGCGTTTGTTTCACAGCAGCTTCTGCTTCCCAACCATAAACATGACTAATACTTGCTGGGTTGCCAAATTTTTCTGTGAAGTAGGGAATCATTGCTGCTAATACTCGTTCATCTAAGGGTGTAGTAGCGTGGGAATCAATGTATATAGAACGAATAGACATAATTATTAACTCAAACTTTGACTCAAATTTTTTAATACGCTTAGAACTTGATACAGTTCACTTTCTCGTTTCAAAAGTGTAAATTGGTCAGATATAGCATACTTGGGCTGATTGCCTTTGGTAAGTTTCAGGAAAAGAAAATCACTACCATTTGTTACTAATCCAAAAGTAGGTTTATCTTGATTAGGATTAGCCAACATATAAACAAGTGCTTGAGGTACGGCTTCTAAAAGAGAAAAACTAGACCTTTCAGATTCAATTACTAATAACCAGAATTGTTCTTGAATAACTAAAACATCAATTCTACCTCTAATGATTTCTCCTTCATCTTCTGCCGAAATTTCTATTGATTCCTCGCCTCTCATATAAAAAGGCTCATCATAAAATCCAGCTAAATTGAGTAAAGGAGATAAAACTACTAATTTAACCGTTTCTTCTGACAAAGGAGGACGCTTGACTAAACGGAGAAAATGAAGTTTTATTTTGTCTAAATTTTGCTTTTCTAAATCTGTAATTTCCGGTAAATTTTCAAACCATTCTGTGAAGAATGCCTCATCTTCGGCTAGCTGTAGGCTAAATCTTTCTTCCAAGTAGGCAAGCCCAACATTTTGTGCTTGGATAAATTGAACCATAATTCATTTTAAAGATGCAATATAACTATTATGACATTATTACAGTATTAACCTAATGGTTCAAGATAGTTTTGAGAGTTTGTACTAAGCACTTTAGTGCTTAGTAAATAAGAATTTGCTTACACATCAATTTAAATTTGAGATACGACTAGATAGAAAGAGCAAAGATAATTAATTTAAAATTTGACCTATTTTTTTTAATATATTCAAAATTTTATATAGTTCATTCTCACGTCTATATAAAGTGAATCTATCAGATAAAGCATACATTAGTTTATCTTGTTTTACTAACTTAATAAATTGGAAATCTTCTCCATTCATAACTAAGGAATATGCAGGATGCTCAGGCTGAGGATTTGCCAGCATATAAGTTAGTGCTTGAGGAATTGCCTTTGCCAAGGAAAAACTAGACCTTTTAGATTCAATTATCAATAACCATAGCTGATTTTGGAGAACTAAGACATCAATTTTACCTTTAATAATTTCTTTAGTATCTTCGGTAGTTACTTCACGATCAATGATAAAACTTTCACTAATTTCTACACTTTCCTCAGTAGCAATATAAAAAGGAGGACGATAAAAACCAGCTAAATCTAGTAATGGAGATAATACTACCAATTTTACTGCTTCTTCTAAAAGAGGAGCATTTTCAAGTACGTTAAGATAGTTATTTTTAACTCTGTCTAAATATTGCTTTTCTAATTCGGAAATTTCAGGGATATAGTCAAACCACTCTGTAAAAAATTGCTCATCTTCAGATTTATAGAGAGCAAATTTTTTCTTTAAGTAGGCAAGAGTAACATTTTGGGCTTGGATGACTTGAATCATGTTTATTTGTGACTTTAATTATCACCCTAGCAGTTTCTAGCATCCAGTCGCGTTACGTGGCTGCTAATTCCCGTAATTTAGTTAAAACTGCTTGAGCATGACCTTTGGTTTTTACGTTGGGCCAAGTATAGACAATAATTCTATCAGGTGAAATTAAAAAGGTTGACCGAGCAACACCCATATATTCTTTACCCATAAATTTTTTCAATCGCCAAGCGCCGTAGGCTTCGATTAAAAGATGTTCTGGGTCACTTAAAAGGGCGATCGCCAAGTTATGTTTGCTGATAAATTTACAATGGGACTTACCCAAATCTGGACTTACACCTAAGATTTTTGCTCCCAGTGCGCTGAAATCTTGATACAACTCGGTGAAATCTTTCGCTTCGGTGGTACAGCCCGGTGTATCATCTTTGGGGTAGAAGTAGAGGACAACCCACTGACTGCTGAGATCGTCGAGAGTGACTGGATTGCCATTTTGGTCAGGAGTGGAGAAATCTGGCGCTGGTTGTCCGACTTGGGGAATGTTGCTCATGATAAAGGTGTGAGAGATTGTGTAAGCGTAGACCGCCCTTATATCGCTTTAGAATTGTACATATATTGAGCGATCGCCTACGCACGTAACCATTCATAATTTGCTGATAATGCCTAAAGATATGCAACGCCAATTTACCAACCGCGATGAGTTGGTAGCCTACCTGCGCGAACAATTCCCAGGTGCAGCAGAACGCGATAACCACATTAGCGAAACTGTGGGGGGACGCAAAGCGGCAGAAACAGCGCTGGAAAAAATCGACCCCCTTCGCTACGCCCAAACACGTAATTTCTTCGCAGGTGCTATCACGCGTCTTTCACCTTACATCCGCTATGGCGTTTTGAGTTTGCGAGAAATTCGAGATTATGTCCTCAATCACGTACAGCAACAAGAGGATGCTACGAAACTAATTAACGAGTTAGGTTGGCGCGACTATTGGCAACGGTTGTATATGAAGTTGGGGGATGAAATCTGGAAAGACCAGGAAGATTACAAAACTGGTTACACTGTGGGCGAGTATGCGCCCGAATTGCCACAAGATATCAGAGAAGGAATTACGGGCAGAGTTTGCATTGACAGTTTCAGTCATGATTTGAGAGAAATTGGTTATCTACATAACCACGCCCGAATGTGGCTAGCTGCTTATATTGTTCATTGGCGGCGTATTCGTTGGCAAGCTGGAGCCAAATGGTTTCTTGAGCATCTTTTAGATGGAGATCCTGCTAGTAATAATATGTCATGGCAGTGGGTTGCTAGCACCTTTAGTCAGAAACCGTATTTTTTCAACCGTGAGAACTTAGAACGCTACACCAAAGGTATTTATTGCCAGAAATGTCCTCTTTACGGTCATTGTGATTTTGAAGGCAGTTATGAAGAATTAGAACAGCGACTTTTTCCCAAAGGCGAATTTAGCAAACAAGCAAATAGCCAAAGTTGGCAGCGTGATAAAAAAGGGAAGAGGAGCAGGGGGCAGGGGAGCAGGAGAGCAGGGGAGCAGGGGAGATGAGGGAGATGAGGGGACAAGGGGATAAACAAAACTCCTAACTCTTAACTCTTAACTCTTAACTCAGCACTCCTAACGCCCAATGCCCAATGCCCAATGCCCCATAACAAATGACAAATGACAAATGACTAAACCAATTGTTTGGGTACATGGAGATTGCCTCAGTCCAAATAATCCCGCATTACACAAATACCCGGATGTTCCAGCTATCTGGGTTTGGGACGAGGCTTTGATAGAAGAATGGCAATTGAGTCTTAAACGTCTGACTTTTATCTACGAATGTTTGCTAGAGTTACCTGTTGTTATTCGCCGTGGCGATGTGGCACAAGAAATTTTAGCTTTTGCTCAAGAACATGATGCCAATTTAGTTGTCACCACTAATAGTCCCAGTCCCCGGTTTGATGATATCTGTAATCAAATGGAGCGTTCTATAGCAGTGGAAGTATTAGAGGTAGAACCATTTTTTGACTATGACGGCTATATTGACTTGAAACGGTTCTCGCGCTATTGGAAAGTGGCTCAAAATTATGTTTATCAAAAGCCTTCGCCCTAAATCCATCTCCTAAGCTTGGGCTACGGTGTACACACAAGTCAAATTACCCCCCTTAATCCCCCCTTGGAAAGGGGGGAAACAAGAAAATCTAGTTCCCTCCCCTTTATAAGGGGAGGGTTAGGGTGGGGTAATTCAAGGACTGGTAGTGATTCCATAACTTGCGTGTACACCGTAGCCCTTCTCCCAAATTGGGAGAAGGGGTTAGGGGATGAGGGCGGTTAATTTTACTTAAAAGATTTTGATTGATTTTTTAAGTAAAATTAACTTATAAGTTAATTACAACAATTGCTGCAATCATTTAAACCTTTCTTATATATGGAGGAGTAATTGTTGCAAAGTATTAAGCCTTCCCAGCAATTGCTTATATATTTCTTTGAAATACTTAAACCTTTCTTATACATGAAAGAGCAATTGTTGCAAAGTATTAAGCCTTTCCAGCACTTGCTTATATGTTTCTTGGAAATACTTAAACCTTTCTTATACATGAAAGAGCAATTGTTGCAAATGCTTCAATTTTGGCAACTAGTGTTGCAGGTTAATGGAGTTACGAGTGCTGAGTTGCAAGTGAGATTTTTCACTCAGCAGCTTTTATTCTATTGAGGTTTGTAAATAATTTGTATATCTGCAAGGAATATTCCTTTAGACTGAGTTTCAACTGAAAAAATGTAGGAATAAACACAAATGCATTCGTTAAATATATTTTGTCACGAATCTGTAGTTGCTGTTTCCTTTGTCGCTTGCATTATTGGACTGTTGTTACTGTGGGATGGTAAGCAGCAAACAAATGAGATGGAAGAAACAGAGCGAATTCTGTTTAGAATGAGCTTTAGTTACTGGCTAGTTTACTGTGTAGCTTTTGGCATCGAAAAAATAGTTTTACCTGGCTGGGAATCTGTAGTCATGACTTTGAAAATAACTACGGCTCTGTCATATTTCTTAACTTTTTCTTGTATTGTTAGTCTACCACTACACAAATTTGCAGTACATCGAGTTGAGGAATAGTTATTGGGTATCCCTTCGGCTTCGCTCAGGGCAAGTGGGCATGGGGCATGGGGCATTGGGCATTGGGTATCCCTTCGGCTTCTCTACGAGACGCTACGCGAACGCTCAGGGCAAGTGGGCATGGGGTAAAAAAGCGATATTCCCAACTCAGCACTCAGCACTCAACACTCAGCACTCCTATCGGGTATGATTAACATCTCATAGCGATCGCTAATGCAGCTTCTAGTTGATCTTGGGACAAAGTTGTTAAAATAAAGACCTCTTGTACCGTTTTCCCCTGCCGCGCAATTACTTTATAGCCGCCGCGAATAGGTACTGAGACGCGTAGTTGCATTTTTGGACAATGACCTTTTGACCGCCCAATCACTCCCGGCGTCACAGTTTGGATACCATCCTGCTGACAAAGACGTTCTAAAATGGGGATAAGACCAGAAAGGTGTGTTGAGTGATTCCATACCAGTCTGGCAGCTTTTTGTGAAGCCGTGCGCAGGGGATCTACGGAGGGTTTGCCCATAATAATTAAGCTGCTTCTAGAGGTGCCATTGTCAAACCTGCTCGGCGCAGTTGCTGGTGATAGAGTTCCGCAGGTTCTTGGGGCCCGACCCAGACGATCGCTTGACCTTCATAGTGTACCTGATTAGTCAGATCCCACGCGCGATCGCCACTCATTCCCGGAATATATTTCATCAAACATTCACACACGTGTTGGAATGTATTAAAATCATCGTTTAATACAATCACTTTGTAATTCGGATAAGTCTTACGGATAACTTGATTAGACCGTTCAGGAGCTATAGTTGGTGCTGTGGACATCCCGTAAACATCTGCTGAAAGTGTCATAACCATAAAACAATTGGTCAAGATAATTTTACAAAACTACACTACAAGTAATTAGTTTAGTTTATTGTTTAGTACTCTGTTGTCATTTGTCATTTGTCATTTGTCCTTAATCAATGACCAATGATATCGTGTCCGGCTAAAGACTTATCATTTATACCGCAGTTCTTGCTGGGGGAAGAGGCTTTTGTTTTGCACAGATTCGATAATAAGTGATTAACCGGACTTGATATGACCAATGACCAATGACCAATGACCAATGACCAATGACCAATGACCAATGACCAATGACC
>NZ_JAVRCA010000020.1:14803-119230 GCF_034530995.1 Nostoc sp. DedQUE04
AATGACAAACTATTTCCAATTATCCCAGTTTTCGTTAAAAATAGATGTATCTGGGAAGGCTGTAGGGTTGCCATTTTGTTGCAAAAGCCGTTTGAGTGCTTCTAGTTGTGGCTCTTGTTTAGGTAAATCATCAACTAGTTGGTAAGGTGCGATCGCATTTTTGAGTGCAAAACTAGCTACAGTTCCCGCAGCTGCGCCGGCCGACCATTCAAATGAGTGTACTCGATAGGCAGCAGCAGCAATATGACTAGTTGCAATACTTTTGCCACCTACGAGCAAATTATCAATTTTCTGGGGAATCATTGCCCTCAAAGCAATTTGGAAGGGGTAAGCTTGACCTGCGCCACGTCTTTCGCCGGGACGTTCTGTGTTTCCAGGGGCTTCTGCGGGACTATTCACCATGCAAGGATGGAAATCTATGGCGTAGTGACCAATACCCACAGCATCGGGGAAAATGGTAGAACGAGTCCGTCGCATTGCTTTGTCTGGTGGAATTTTACCGTCAATTACTGATATTGCTTCTAAACCTGCAACTGCTGCTCGTAGCCGACGATACATATCTGCTGGCAGAGTCTTTGAGTAATACTCATCATTATAATCTCGGCGGGAAATATCAATTTCCCCAATCCCAAAGCCTTCGGCTTGTCCCCAACTGGGGCGGCCAATAATCCGCCGTCCTTCTCGCATATAGGGATATTTTGATAAACCATGCGCTGTCCCCATTGGTGAATTTAAACCGGAAACAAAGCGGTTATTAGTTTGCGGCTTCTTAACACTATCCCCTAGTTGAGAATCTGTAGTCCCAGCTACCAGCCAGTAATAAAAAGATAAAGCATTTTCCTCAGCCTTGCGGAGAGTTTCTGTCCGCAGTCCTCCCATCCAACCCCCTGGTTCTAACTGTCCGGTACTTTGTAATTGTTGGCGGGTATAAATTAGGTTATCCTGGGCTGTTCCGGGGCGGTAGTCATTACCCCAAGTCCAGTTTTGCATCGAGATATCCCCTGGTGTAGGAGCATCAAAACTTACACCGCCGAATTTTTCTGGTTTCCCTTTATTTGGACTCCAGATGCGACGATAGGTAAAAACTAAATCAAAGCTAGCCAGTCGCGTTAATTCATAGCTGAAATATGGCGCATATTGGGGATAAAATGCAGGCATTGTCTGCGGTTGCGGTTCCTTGGTGGACTCCATTGCAAAGGTGTAGGTAAAACCTTGAGGGCAATAGGGGTCATTATTAGCGCTGGAAGCAGAAGGTTCTAGGTAAGAACGAGCATCAATACCTAATCGGTAAGGAACATCAGCAAGGGCGATAATTTCTCCGGTTTCGCTAGCGTCTACTACATACCATTTAGGAGCATTCTCTTCCGTTGCTTTGGGGATGAAACGGACAATCGTTTTAGTAAACCGAGACGAGTTTTCGTAGCTATAAGAATCTTCAATACTTTGAGATAACGTAAAAGTATTGAGAGGTGGTGCGCCTTTTGGTGGTTGATGTTGAATTGCGATCGCACTATTAATTATTTTGCCATCAGCAGCGATTTCCAAATCCTTAATTACTGTGTTGGGAAACCATTGCAATTTCCCTTTGCCCTGCTTTTCGGCATCTTTAAGCATCTGGGTCAAAATGGCGTGAGCATCATGCGGAAGAAAACACGATTCACTTACCCAGCAGTCACCTGGGTTAAGCTTACCGTATTTACGTCCAATCCGATTTCGTAATTCCAGATAGCCGCGAGAATAGAATTTTAAAGCTCGTTGAGTTGGGCGTTCGTCTAACGCAGATGTTCCTTGAGCAGAAATTTGTCCTCCCAGCCAGTCTGTAATTTCCGTCAGACAAACTGTTCGCCCTGCTAGCAAACCCTCATAAGCTGTGGCTACACCAGAAAGTCCACCACCCACAACTAAAATCTCACAATTTACACTTTTGTCTGGGGTTCTTGGTGGTGCAGCGTTCGCCTCATCAAATACAACTAAGCTAGAGATTAAATTAAGACCAATCAGCGATGTTAAGCTAAAAGCTACTTTATGTCTATGTTTCATAGTTAAAAAAACGCTCCAAATCCTGTGTCACCTGTAGACGTTAGCATTTAGGAAATGTCTAGCTCAAGAAATTTTTCTAGAGCAAAAGACGCGATGAATCGCCGTTTTGATATACAGACGCGATGAATCGCCGTCTCTACAATACGCGATGAATCGTGTCTTTGTGATGATTTATCACATTTTTGCGATCTATAATTTTCATCAAAAAACCTTAATCGAATCGTATTATAATCATTTCCCCTAACAGGGATGAAAACGAAAGTTGGCATAATAAAATCCCCCCTTCCTACACCCCTGAAAAGGGAGAATTGGTTTAGAGGAGAATGGCACTAATAAATATACAGCCCTTGCTCTAACTGGTTAAGAGCCTCTAGGCTCTTAACCCATTCTGTGAGGCTCCGCCTCTAGTAGGTTGACAAGAGGCAGAAGCCCACTTTAGATACATTCTCAAGCCTCTAGGCTGGGAACAAGACGACATAAGCTTTTGGGCTTTTGTTAGTGCCATTCGGGTTAGAGGAGATAACTCAAGGTAATAAACTGTTCCACATTTAACTTGCATATATTGGGCGGGCGAGACGCCCACCCCACAATAAATGTACAATTTCAGATTATGCAAACTAGATGTGGTTTAGCTTATTAGCTTTCGGAAGTTTCCTGAGAGAACTTCTTATGAATAGTTCTTGTGGATTCCCCATCAGCAGCTACCGTTATGAGATAGTCCATTAAACCATCTGAAAAGGGAAGACGTAGGTGGAAAGTACCATCAGGTTTGATTTTGATGGCATGGCCGCCAATGTTTACGTTGGTATTTGGTTGAGTTGCTCCGTGAATAATTAACTCAGCATCAGCCACGAACCAAAAATCTCCGTGGGGACGACTGAAAACCCGGACGTTAGCGGAACGGGCGATGAGTAACCAACGTAGTTCACCGCCGTAGGCATCGCCATCAGCAATATAGCCAATTTCAACCATGTAATCGCGATCGCTCACCGGAATCGCCACAAAGCGATCGCGTGCTACTTCTTCAGATTCATACTGCTGGACAAGTTGAGGACTTTGATAACTCAAGTCAATGCCAGTCACATCATAGAGCCGCACTGCTAATTGAGAACCGCCCTGTTGTTGTAGTGCTTCAGACTGAGCTTTGGAAATGTGCCAAGAGACATAAGCCCACTTGGGAGTGCGGGGTGTGAGGACAATACTACTTTCTTCTGGGGTAGTTTCTGCTTCTACATTTGCCGAGCCAATAGCGGTTTCGCTGACTAATGGTACAACATTTTCAACAGTGGAATCTGTTGTCGGCTCTGTAGGCACCGGACTAAAGACACGAACGATCGCAGAACGGGCAATAAATAACCAGCAATCGCCATCAGCGACATAGCCAATTTCAGCTATGTAATCGCGATCGCTGATGGGAATTTCTACAAAGCGATCGTGTGCTGTCTCTTCACATTCATACTGCTGGACAAACTCAGGATTTTGATAACTCAAGTCTATTCCAGTCACATCATACAGTCGCACTACCAATTGAGAGCCGCCCTGTTGTCTCAGTGCTGCTTTTTTAGCTTCGGAAATCTCCCAAGAGACTTCAGCCCATTGGAAAGTGCGGGGTGTGAGGACAATACTGCTTTCTTCTTCGACATCTACCAAATCAACATCTGTTTTATCAGCGATTGCGACATCATCAACTACGGGATCTGGATTCACAGGGCCGAAGACATGAAGGATCGCAGAACGGGCGATGAATAACCAGCGATCGCCATCAGCAAGATAGCCAATTTCAGCTATGTAGTCGCGATCGCTCTGGGGAATGTCCACCAATCCGTCGTTTTCTGTTTCTTCAGATTCATACAGCTTTACCAGCTGCGGAGTTTGATAACTCAAGTCAATGCCAGTTACATCATACAGTCGCACGATTAATTGAGAGCCGCCTTGTTGCCGCAGGGCTGCTTTCTTGGCTTCGGGAATCTTCCAAGCGACATGAGCCGATCCATCAGTATCTGGTGTGAGGACAATACTGCTTTCTTCTTGAGTATCTGCCAAACCAATAGCTGTTTCGCCTGCCATTGCCACATCATCAACTATGGGTTCTGGATTCACAGGACTGAAGACACGAACAATTGCAGAACGGGCGATGAGTAACCAGTGTTCGCCATAAGCGAGATAGCCAATTTCAGCTATGTAGTCGCGATCGCTCTGGGGAATTTCGACAACGCGATCGTGTGCTGTCTCTGCACATTCATACTGCTTCACCAGCTGCGGAGTTTGATAACTCAAATCAATGCCAGTCACATCATACAGCCGCACTGCCAATTGAGTACCGCCTTGTTGCCACAGTTCTGCTTTCTTGGCTGGGGAAATCTCCCAAGAGACATGAGCCGATGTATAAGTATGCGGTGTAAGCACAATACTACTTTCTTCATCAGCATCAATTGCAATCGTCTCATTTGGAGCATCCGCTCCAAAAGTGCTAGCCCAAGCGCCAACTCCCGCGCCTGCTGCTAAAGCTGCGGCTGCGGCCAAATCTGTGGAGTTAGCTTCTTCAACAGTCGGCTCGGCAGGAAGTTCTGACTCTGGCCAACTTAAAGTGGGTTCGGCTGCGTCCGCTACCACATTCAATGCATCTTTACTCAATACATCTTCTGGAAATTCTGGTAAATCGAGCAGTGAAGATGTATCTGTCTCTGATGCTTCCACATCGGCTGTCGTTTCGTCAGATTCCACTAAAGGCAATTCATCAACTGAGGCTGTATCTTCAGTTGAGGTGATACTCTCTAGCCAGTTCAATTCTGCCTGAAGTTCCTCGTCTGCCCGATCTTCACTAATTGCTGTGTCCCAGTATCCAAAATCAGATGATGCTTGTGGCACATCTGGTAATTCCGGGAGTGGGGCTGTCACCTCAGATGAAGGCAGTTCCACATCAGACAACTCTTCTGGAATATTACCTGGGTAAGGATATGAAGTATTTACTACAGCCGCCGGAGCTTCTATATCCCATGCAATTTCATCAGACTCAGGAGTGTATGTCTCCGTATAATTACTTAGTTCGGATGTCTCATCAGTTGCATTTGGTTCTCTTTCTTTGTTGTTAAAGGTAGACCAGGTAGCCGCCCCGATACCTGTTGCTATAGCCGCACCACCTAAAGCTGCGGCTCCCAAATTGTTATTTTCTGAGCCATTCGCTACGCTCGATGTCGCACCTTCATAGAGGTTAGAAGTACCATTACTTGTCTCTTGGACTAAATTTGCTGTCTCCTGAGTAGCATTTTGATCCAGATCGGATTGTGTTTGAGCGTAGATGTTGAAAGGAGTGCGATCGGGGTTTTCTTGCTCTTGAAAGTCCGGTACTGCTTGTTCCTCCAGCGTCGTTCCATTCAGGGAGGAAACTGTGCTGGGATCGAGCGCCGCCGTTTCTCCATTGGGTGGATGAGGATTTGATTCTGGTAAATTGTCTGTTTCCTCAGGGGGCAATGGGGGTTTTTTGAGAATCCACCATAGTACAGAGCCACCTACAGTTATAAAAAAGACAGGTAGCAGCAACCACAATGGTGTTTCTTTATTTACAATTGGAGCGCTTTGTGTAGGTGCAGCCACAAAGGGCTGTTCGCCAAATGCAGAACTAGTGGCACTAGGGGAAGGCGTAGGTGCTGGTGTCGTTTGGACACCTGGAGCAGCTGCAACAGGTTGTAAGACGCTGGCTGCGATCGCCTCGGCTTCGGCAGTTCTACCTTTTTCTATAGCCTGCTGTCCTGCGGGTGCTAGGGTAAAGCCAAGAAAATCTACTGTGGTTAAACTCTGATCTTTTTTGTAAACGTAAACTAAAGGTTGCGAGAAGGGATATCTCGCATCAGCTGGCAAGGCTTGATGTAATTGCAGAACTCGCACATCTTTCAACTTCGATACCTGATTAGCTAACACATAGCTGATACCGTCTTTGCCCAGTTGTTTGATGATTTCTGCGGTATTATCGTCACTTACTTGGGTAGCATTAGCACCTGTAGCAAATTCAGCAGTTTTGAAGGCTGGATAAGTACGAAAAGTATTGCGAGTTTCACTCGTGTTCGGGCGATCGATGAACCGAATCTTGGCTGAAGGCCCTCCCAGTTGTGACCAATTTGTAATTTGTCCCCGAAAAATCCGGGCGAATTGCCTACTAGTCAAGCTTCCTTTGAAAGGATTCTCTGCACCAACCACGATCGCAATCTTCTCACGCTGCAAACGAACTTGCTCTAGTCCTTGAGCTTTTTCTGCTGGCGTTAACCCGCGCCCCATTGCGACTATATCGATTTTGCCATCTAGCAAGTCTTTCAGCGCTTTCTCAGTGCCGTTAGCAGCAACTTCAACCTTTTTACCGACAAACTGTTTTTCAAAACTTTCTTTCAGGCTTTGGTTGATTGCACTCAAGCTACTGGAACCGTCAATCCGCACTATCGGTTCATTCTGCACTGTTTGTGGCAGTGGCGAAGAGGTAGCTTCAGGTGTAGATTGTGCCAGCATCGGAGCTGATACCACCAGAGATGCTGCCATCGGGGTTGTAGCTAAGGCAACCCATAATAACAGTCTGACTATCAAAGTATCTTTTTTTTCTTGTTGCCACATAAGCCCCTTAATTAAAGTAAAAAATAGAAAGCCTGCCAGTCCTAAATCGCGATCTTTATAAAGATTATGGAGGAGACGGGCTAATTATACATCTGAGTTATCTTTAGTTCTAATTACTTCAAAGCACTTATGCTGATTTATACTTCGCTCTAGCTTGGATAGCATGATAATTTATACTCTAATTGCCAAAGTCTGTTTACTATAAATTCTTCTAAGTTATATTGCAACTTAGAGGTTGTTTGAAAAGTGGTTGGCTGTGATTAAAATTACCCCCTTAATCCCCCCGATACATTGGGGGAAACCAAAAATCCACTTCCCTCCCCTTTACAAGGGGAGGGTTAGGGTGGGGTAAAAAATATTTAATACATCAATCATGACTTTTCAAACATCCTCTCATACACAAGTTGGTAGTTTATGACCGCGATTATGAATTATTGAATTACTAAAACTGGTAAAGTGTAGCAAATTCAATATTATTTAACAATATTATTTTCAGTAGTGCTGAGTCTGAGTTATGAGTGCTGAGTTATGAGTTATGAGTTATGAGTGCTGAGTTATGAGTTCTATGTGCTAAGTGTTGAGTGCTTTTTCATGCAAGGCTTTTGAAACTCGTTTCACTGAGACTGTCTTAAATGAATACTTATTGTTCAGCACTTATTTGAGATAACAATGACAATCTGGCTTATCTATTAGTGACTCCACCAAAGCATTTAGGGCAGTTGCAGCTAAAGCACCACCTCCCAAAGTCCCTTCAACTGTAATAAAAGGTATCCCTTGTTGCATCAGTTGTCGCTTGGCTGCGGGAGCATGACT
This sequence comes from Nostoc sp. DedQUE04, assembly GCF_034530995.1. Classification (NCBI taxonomy): domain Bacteria; kingdom Bacillati; phylum Cyanobacteriota; class Cyanophyceae; order Nostocales; family Nostocaceae; genus Nostoc; species Nostoc sp. DedQUE04. Next base: position 22,256 of record NZ_JAVRCA010000020.1, read on the forward strand.
AAAGCCAATGGGCATTCCAATTACTAATGCAGGCTGAATTTTTTGGTTAGCAATGGCTTTACAAGTTTCCAGAAGTACTGAGGGAGCATAACCAACTACCAACACACAACCATTACTTACTTGCAGCAATTTTGTTCGCCATTCTCGATCTTGCCAAAAGGCGAGTTCTGCTTCAGTGGCGGTGGTAATATGGGGGTTATCAATCAAGGTTTCGGTGCGGCATCCCAAGTGAAGTAATCGGGTTTGATCCAAAGCAGCAGCAACCGTTTGGGTATCGACAACAATTTCACAACTTGCAGATAAAGCTTCTCGACTAGCTGCGATCGCCTCTCGACTCAATTTCACAAACGATACTAAACTGACATCGCCACAAGCCAAAACCAACTGAGAAATTAAATGCTGTTCAATTTCCGAACGGTGAGACAAATTAGGTAGTAAGCGTTGTAGCGATTCAGTAAAAGCTTCCGAGTGGGTATGAATTTCGGCATCCAAACCACTCCAGAGATTTTCCAATCCTCCCAATCCAGCTTGAGTTTCAACATCGAGTAACTTCAGTTGCGCCAAAACTTCCGCCTGGATAATTTGACAATGGCGATCGCGCCCCAATAATCCTTCTAATGCTGATGCAGTTTGTCGCAGTTGAGAAATTTGTTGCATCACCGCCCGATATTGCTGCTGAAGTTGTCCCATGAGGTTAACCGTTGTGTCGGCTTCTGGTTCCACTTCCAAAATATTGCGGATATGATTTAGCTGAAACCCTTGCTGCTTAAGTGCGACAATCCGTTGCAACCTGAGAACATCTGTTTTGGTGTAGAGACGGTAATTGCTGCGCGATCGCACTGGTTGCGGTAGCAGCCCCAACTGATGGTAATGTCGCACCATTCGCGGAGTTAAACCTCCACCAACTGCATCAGTGAGTTCTTTAATAGTTAAGCTACCAGGGTTCATGATTTACTCCAACAACGGCAAAATTCTTTGTAACTCTTCACAAGCCGCCTGGAGAGATGGCGGTGCATTTTCATCCAAACCTTGATAATACTGATTTACCAAGTTTTCCACGTAGGGTTTACAAGCTGACTCCTTGTTTAATTTTGAATATTCTATTTCTTCATCAACAGTTTCACCTTGTAAATAATGTATCCAAGTTTCAATATTTCTTTTGGGGATAAATATTGCAATCGCTTCTTTAGACTGGCGAATCTGCTGTAAATCTTCTATCAGTGCATCATCTAATTGCTTCAGCCTTTCCTCTACCGTTTTTTTATCAGCATCAATCAAAACCACAAGCATTCCTACGCGATAATTTTTGCTACGGTATGCTTTCACTTCTGGGGTATAATGCGCTCTTACAAACTGTTCTCCTGCCCCTTTTGGACAGATTTTAATTCTGACGTTTCTATCTAAAATAAACCCTAGCTTTTTCAAAAAATGACGAGCAAAAACTTCTTGTTGTCTATCCTCACAGAGAATCACAATCTGTACTCTACGTTGGCTCATAAAGCCATCCCCGTGCAATTAGTTCTGAAATGGTTAATCCAGTATTTTCCGCTACTTCATTACTAATTTTTTTCACCCGTACAGAAGCATTACTTTGACGTTCAAACCAATAACCTATAGATGATGCTAAAAGATAATCAATTAGTTCAGGATGATGAGAAATTAGCAAAGCTTGTAATTTTCCTTCACTGCAAAAATCATATAGTTCAATTAGCCAAGGCTGAATTGCTGATAAGAATAAAAAATTTTCTGGTTCATCTATACATAATGTATAGTCTTCAGATTCAGTATAATACAGCAAAGTATAAAGAGCAAAAAGCGCTTTTTGTCCATTAGATAATTCACTTAAAGGATAATCAATAATTTGTGTTTTATCTTCATAATCTAAAAATTGTAATTTTAAAATTACGCAATCATCATTTATCTGTTCAAACTTAAACCCTATAAATCCATTAAACAACATTTTTAAGACCTTAGTAATTTCGACTAATTTATCTTTTTGATTACTAATATAACGATACCAAGAAACAAAATTATCCATTTTCCAATTTAATTTTACTTCTTCTTTTAGACTAGTATTTTGTATAAAGTTAGGAATAATTTGTACAATAATTAAACGTTCTATTCTATTTTTGAACCACTTCAGTTTTGTATTGGAACTTTCTATAAAAAATAATATTGCAGAATGAGAGGTAGAAAATGGAAAATCAGATAGATATGAATGATCGTCTTTAGCCAGGTTCCCCTTACCGTTTTCAATATTTAATAAAGTCTTATTATTGAAATAGAGACGCTCATATTTTACATGACAATTATGTTGAATATGATGTTCAATAGCAAGTTCATATTTATAATCGCCACCATTTCCAGAAATCTCTAACTCAAAACGTTGAATTCGTGAAGACTGCCAGCGTGTACAGTCAGAAGAATGAAAAACCTTTCCTACATCACAATAAATAGTTAAAAAGTCTTGAATTTTTCTCAAAAACTCAAAAACAGTTGATTTACCTGAACCATTTTCACCGATAAACAAATTAATTGAGTCAAAATTAAGTTCAAAATTTCCTAAGCCACGAAAGTTATCAATATAGATTCGCTTTAGCATCAAGTTTTATCCTTACAATGTATTGCCATAGATTACAAAAATTACAATTTACTAACAGTATGTAAGTTTTCATTCCTAACTCCTACACTATTGACATTAACATCAATGTCAAGGTTTAGCGTGAGAGAGTCCCTGTTAATTCACTTCTCATGCTCTACTCCCAACGTTTGAACCAATTCACCAGAGAACACGGAGATACCGTAGCCGCCCTTTTGTGTGGCTTACTGCTATTTTTCGGATGGTTCGCCTTACATCTCGGCGCTTTGGGATTAGCATTCCTGCTACTACCCGCCGCTTATGTAATTGGTGGTTACGAAAGTGCGCGGGAAGGATTGACTACTCTCTTCAAAGAAAAAGAACTCGATGTAGATTTGCTGATGATTGTCGCCGCCATAGGTGCTGCTAGTCTTGGCTTATGGCGAAGAGAATATCATCTAATTATTGATGGGGCAATTTTGATTCTGATCTTTGCCATCAGTGGCGCATTAGAAGGCTATGCAATGCAGCGAACTGAGCGGAGTATCCGCAGTTTGATGAGTTTAACACCAGATACAGCAAGGGTTTTACTTCAGGGAAGAGAAGAAGAAATTCCGATCGGTCAGTTAAAGGTGGGTGATGAAATTGTTGTCAAACCTGGAGAGCTAATTCCTACTGATGGGATAATTTTATCTGGTTACAGTACCCTCAATCAAGCTGCAATTACAGGCGAGTCTTTACCTGTAGAGAAAACAGTGGGCGCAGAAGTATTTGCCGGCACGCTCAACGGCTATGGTGCATTGCAGATTAAGGTACACAAACCAGCCCAAAGCAGTTTAATCCAGCGTGTAATTCGTTTAGTAGAACAAGCAAAGACTCAAGCACCTCCTTCGCAAGAGTTTATCGATCGCTTTGAGAAAGGATATGCCAAAGTCATTGTAGTAGCTGGGATATTACTGGCAACTTTACCGCCATTTCTTTGGAGTTGGGATTGGGAAACAACAATTTATCGGGCGCTTACTTTCCTTGTGGTGGCTTCTCCCTGTGCGCTGATGGCTGCAATTATGCCTACCCTGCTTTCAGGAATCGCCAACGGTGCAAGACAGGGAATTTTGTTTAAAAATGGGGCGCAGTTAGAGAAGATTGGCCAAGTCCGAGCGATCGCATTTGATAAAACTGGTACTCTGACAACAGGACAGGTGCAGGTATTCCAAGTATTTTCAATTAGTGAATACACGCAACAAGATGTGTTAAAAGCTGCCGCTAGCGTGGAATCCTATTCAGAACATTCCATCGGTAAGGCAATTGTACAAGCGGCTGGTGAAACAGTTCGAGTCTTCTCTGCGAGACGCTCCGCGTTCGCGAAGCGTTCCGTTGGCGCAGCCTCTCGAAGAGAAGGAAAGGCGGTTCCCGTCGAGTCGAAACTGTTGAACCCGAAGGGCGATTTGGATTTGGTTGATGCAATCCAAGTGCAAGCCATACCGGGACAAGGAATTGTGGGAATTGCTCAAGAACAACAAGTGATTGTGGGTAATGCTGTTTTTGTACAGCAGTATGTCACAAATTTACCTGAAGAACTGCGAAAAATGGCTCAATCTTGGGAGCAAGAAGGTAAAACTGTGGTTTGGGTAGCGAAGAACCCCACCCCCAACCCCTCCCCGCAAGCGAGGAGGGGAGCAGAGGTGATGGGTGTAATTGCTCTTGCAGATGAAGTAAGAGCGGAAGCCGCCGCAACCATTACCCGCTTGAAGAAATTGGGAGTTGAACAAATTGTCATGTTAACCGGCGATAATCAGGAAACTGCTCACAGTGTCGCCAAAGCAGTAGGAATCGATCGGGTATATGCCCAACTTCTACCAGAAGATAAGCTGAATATTATCCGCCGTTTACAGCAACAATATCAAACTGTGGCAATGGTAGGCGATGGCATTAATGATGCACCAGCTTTAGCGCAAGCATCTGTGGGTATAGCAATGGGAGTATCCGGTAGTGATGTGGCATTAGAAACCGCAGATATCGTACTGATGGCAGATAGGTTAGAAAAAATTGCTGTAGCGATAGATTTAGGCAGGCGATCGCAAGCCATAGTAAAACAAAATATAGTTGTAGCGTTGAGTTTCATTATGTTGCTTTTAGTCGGCAACTTTCTCGGAAATATTAACCTACCCATCGGCGTCATTGGCCATGAAGGTTCCACAGTATTAGTTACCCTCAGTGGACTAAGATTATTGAAATAAGATAGAACGCAATATAAGCCCAAAAGCCAGTTGTAGAAACGCGATTTATCGCGTCTTCAAAGATCAGAAATACCCAAAATCACTGAAATTGATGAATTATATCATGTCCGCTTGATTGCTTATTAAACCCGAAGAACCCCACCCCGCCAAAGCTGTGCTTTGTCTCCCCTCCCCGCAGGCGGGGAGGGGTTGGGGGTGGGGTTCTTTTATTATGGGTAATTTGGCGGACATGATATTAGAAACTCTCGTCGGTTTAAAAAAAACAAAATTAGAGTATGGAGTGTTACCAATACTTAATTCCTATTAGACGTAAATTATTATTTTGACTTCTTAACTCTTAACTCCTAACTCCTAACCCCTAACTCCTAACTCTTGCTCATGCAAACCGATCCAAAACCAGGAACACTTTACGTTGTCGGCACACCAATTGGCAACCTGGAAGATATCACCTTTCGGGCGGTACGAATTTTGCAAACTGTGGATATCATTGCTGCGGAAGACACGCGTCATACTGGGAAACTACTACAGCATTTTCAAGTTAAAACACCCCAGGTGAGTTACCACGAACACAATCGTACCAGCCGGATTCCAGAATTATTAGAGCATTTAGTTAATAATAAAGCGATCGCTCTGGTGAGTGATGCGGGGATGCCAGGTATTTCCGATCCTGGATATGAACTGGTGAAAGCTTGTATTGAAGCGGGAATTCCTGTAGTTCCCATTCCTGGCGCTAGTGCAGCAATTACCGCTTTGAGTGCAGCTGGATTACCAACAGATCGGTTTGTCTTTGAAGGCTTTCTCCCAGCGAAAACTCAACAGAGACAAGAACATTTAGAATCTCTGCAAACAGAATCTCGCACTTTGATTTTCTATGAATCGCCGCACCGTTTGCGAGATACTTTGCAAGACTTAGCTCTTGTTTGGGGAAGCGATCGCCAAATTGTGCTAGGACGGGAGTTAACTAAATTGTATGAAGAATTTTGGCGGGGGACAATTGCCGAAGCGATCGCTTACTACACTCAACGAGAACCCCAAGGTGAATATACATTAGTTGTAGCCGGAATTCCAGCCAGTCAGCCCCAACTGACAGAAGCAGAATTGATAGCCGAGTTGAAACAGTTAATTAGTCAAGGAATATCGCGATCGCAAGCTAGCCGTCAGTTAGCAAAATTTACTTCCCTTCCCCGTCGCCAACTATATCAACTAGCTCTTTCTATAGTCTCCAGTCCTGAACCTTGAACGGCTGATATCGCTTTTTTGAAAATTAAAAATCTAGATGTTAAATGTTTATATTTATTTATTTTTTCTTCCTTTTCTGTCCTTCTCTACGAAATACTACAGATTCTTGAAAAGTAACTTTTGCTTTCCGGTTGGGGTGCATGTTAAAGGGAAAGTAAAATTCCATACCGTTACCCTTTAACCCACTTCTGTAAGAAGTCCTATGCTTACCCATACAGGGAAGCAAGCTACACTAGTGTCTCATATAGAATGCGGTTAGCTTCCTTATCTACATCTTGTATGATGTCAAATAGGATTACTATATAAATAGTTGAATGTACAGAATGTGACTAATTTGTATATTCATCCTCAAAGATGACTTGGCAAATATTCAAATGATATCTAAAGATTTATGATATTAGTTCTTTAGATAGATCGGAAATTTTAGAAGCAAACTTTAATATGAAATAGTCAAATGCAAATAAAGCAGATTTTTAGTGAAGGAGAAATTCGATGACTAACATTATTGCTTGGTTGGTTTTGGGTTTAATCGCAGGTGCGTTAGCTAAGTTATTTTATCCTGGAACCCAAGGTGGCGGTATTATCTCTACAATTATATTAGGAATCCTTGGAGCCGTATTCGGTGGTTATTTGGGTCAAGTATTACTAGGAAGTGGTTCGGCAGCAGCTGCATCTGCCGGAGCTTTATCTCTAGGAAGTATTTTATTTGCTGTTATTGGTGCAATGATACTGATTTTCCTTTGGGGTTTACTGACTCGTCGCGCTGTGTAATTACCTCAAATTGAGGTAACAATCTTGGGAATCACTTCTAACTGCAATAAACCGATAAAATGACATTAGAGAAAGAGCGAAGAACTATAGGAGTTTTCGCTGGGTATTCCGATGCACAATTGGTACTTCAGGAACTAAAAGCTTCTAATTTTCCAATGGACAAAGTTTCTGTTATTGCACGGAATACAGAAGAAAGTGATATTGCTGGTGTTAGAATCATCGAAAACACTGGCAATACATCCTTAAAAGATGCTGCTGGAGCTGTTGCTAGTGATTATTTAGGAAATATTGCTGATTTATCAGTCGATCTAGTCCTCTTGGTAATTCCTGGTATAGGCCCAGTCATCTTAGCCGGAGCGGAAGTAACAGCGATCGCTACCACTTTAGCAGGTGGTTTATCCAGTTTGTTCCTAAGTTTAGGAATTACTGAAAAACAAGCACAGGGTTATAGCGATCTTGTCTGTAAAGGTTACTATTTGGTGATAGTAACCGGTATAGACATAGAACTTCGTCTTGCCAAGAGGATTTTTAATCGCCGCGATATTCAACAATGGGGAGTCTTTGAGCCATACTCGACCCCAAATAATCGCTACAAATATGCACTCGGTATTTTTTATCGATATCAAGATGCACAAGCAGCGGTTACTGAATTAAGAACCGCTGAATTCCCCATGAGTCAAATATCAATAGTTGTTAAAAATACAAGCAATCTGGGTGATATTTCTGGGGTGAATATCAGCAGTTTCCAAGATAAATATACTACTTTAGGAATTTCTGATGAGCTAACTAAATATTATGAGCATCATCTGACTCTTGGCCATTACTTATTAGTACTAAAAGGCACTGATATCTATGTAGCGGGTGCAAGAGCTATTTTAGAGAGTAACAAAGTTCAACATTTTAGTATTTATAGTCAATCCGAGCTTGATGCAGCTAGAAGCGATCGCCAGGTGATTAATAACTTCTAGTTAAATATTAAGTTGATATCAACAGATTTTTCGACACGCCATGATTGTGCGTGCATGTTCCTAAAATACTTTTGTACTATAAATTATATACTTCTATTGAAACCTTGACTTTGTTGTGGAATGGATGCTGCTGGCGATCGCTAAGGTTACGGTTTGTGTAGATTGATGTATAATGGCATAGATGTTGTATCCAATTGCGAAATACACTATATCTAGTGTCTAGATAAATTACGTTTTAATTAATTGAATTTTACCGATTAGGCTGTTTAATTTTACTATCCAGTCTTTTTATTAATTTCAAAGTTATTGAACCATTACAATATAAATTTAAAGATATCATTTTTTAGCTAATGTTAAATTTAGAATCTAAGCAAAAATTTTTACCTATACCCGGCAATATTAAATTCAAAATATAATCAAGTAATTGCTTCTTTTGAAAGAAGTTATACTATTGAATGGCTTCTTGTCGAAATCTTAGATAAAAATATTAGTATTTAGTTATATACTTATTTAAGTGCCTTACATTTGTAAAAAGTTAGGATACAAATGATAATAGTTGGGGTGCAAAAAATTAGGTATATCCTAGATAAACTAAATATCCCCCATTGATTTTGCACAGCCAAAACATAATCAAAATAGTCTCAAAAACAGAAATAATTTGAATACGTGCCTGGAGTAATGTTAAACCGTTTGAAGATTGGACCCAAGATTGGAGTGAGTTTTGCCTTGAGTTTGGCAACTCTGACCACCATTGGTTTCATCTCCTACCAAAGCACCAATGAGCTTATTCAAACTTCGCGCAAAGAAAGCCATACTTACCAGGTGTTAAGTCAGCTAGAAGACCTCAACTTGCAACTGACAAATGCTGAAACAGGCCAACGCGGTTACATTATTACTGGAGAACAGCGGTATTTAGAACCTTATAACGCTGCTATTCAAGTACTGAATCAAAAAGTTAAAGAACTTCAAAGGTTAACGGCAGATAACCCCAACCAACAAAATCGGCTTGATATTTTACAGCCACTACTAACCGAGAGAATGGCTGTAATGAAAGATGTCATAGAGCTACGGCAAAGCCAGGGCTTAGAAGCTTCTCAAAAAGCTGTTCTGACAGACCAGGGTAAACAACTGATGGATAATATCCAGAAAGTTATCCAGGCGATGAAAAATGAAGAGAATACACTGCTAAAACAGCGCTCTGAGAAGGCACAAGCAGCTGGTCAGCAAACGCTCGCCAGCATTTTCTATAGTATTCCCTTATTTTCTTTGCTCTTAGCTTTGATTGGATTCGCCTTGACCAGACATATCTCAGTACCGCTGAAGCGAGTTTCTGATTTGGCAGAAAAAATGGCGGATGGGGATTTATCGGTAAGTTTACCAGATAGCGATCGCCAAGATGAAATTGGCGTGTTGACGCGCACCTTCAACCAGATGATCGTTAATCTGCGAAACACAACTCAAAAAAATGAGGAGCAAAACTGGCTCAAATCTAACTTAGCTGAATTTACTCAGATGCTCCAAGGGCAGCGAAATCTGGAAAGCGTGTCTAGTATGATATTGTCGAATTTAGCACCACTAGTTGGGGCATCACAGGGCGTTTTTTATGTGATGGACTCCATCAACGACCAGCCTGTGCTGAAGTTGCTGAGTGGTTATGCTTATAAAGAGCGAAAAAACCTAGCAAATCAGTTTCGTTTGGGTGAGGGATTGGTGGGACAATGCGCCCTAGAAAAACAAAGAATCCTCCTCACAGAAGTACCCAGTGACTATATCCGGATCAGTTCCGGCTTGGGAGAAGCACCACCACTAAATATTATTGTATTGCCCATACTATTTGAGGAACAGGTAAATGCTGTAATTGAACTTGCCTCTTTTGGGCCTTTTAACCAGTTGCACCTAACATTTTTAGAACAATTGAGTGAAAATCTGGGTGTATTTTTAAATAACATCGCTTCACAATTGCAAACACAGCAACTACTTGAAGAGTCTGTTGCTTTAACAGAAGAACTGCAAACCCAGCAAGAAGAACTACAGCAAAGCAATCAACGCTTGGAAGAACAGGCGCACGAGTTAGAAGAATCACAATTCCTTGTCAAGCAATCTAACGAAGAATTGCAACAACTAAATGAGGAGCTAGAAGAAAAAGCAGAATTGTTAGAAGTTCAAAATCGGGAAGTGGGCCGCAAGAACCAGGAAGTCGAGCGAGCGAGGAAGTCTTTGGAAGAAAAAGCTGCACAACTGGCTCTGTCTTCCAAATATAAGTCAGAATTTCTGGCGAATATGTCTCACGAATTGCGGACACCGTTAAATAGCCTATTAATTTTAGCAAGGCTACTGGCAGATAACTCTCTTAACAACTTGACCGACAAACAGGTAGAGTACAGTCGGACTATTTACTCGGCTGGGACTGACTTGCTGGAATTGATCAATGACATTCTAGATTTGGCAAAAATTGAGTCGGGTACTATGTCGCTCGATATTGAGCAAATTGCTCTTGCAGATTTAGAGACATCTCTAGAGCAGACTTTCCGCCAAGTTGCCCACAATAAAGAAATCAGTTTTACCATTGAACGGGATGAGAAGTTACCCCCAACAATTTATAACGACTCCAAACGTCTGCAACAAGTGCTGAAAAATCTCCTCGCTAACGCCTTTAAATTTACAGAACAGGGAGGCGTGAAGTTACAAATATTTCAAGTTGATAATTCCACGATCGCTTTTGCCGTCAACGACACGGGCATCGGCATTCCAGCCGAAAAGCAGAAGATTATTTTCGAGGCATTTCAGCAAGCAGATGGTACCACCAGCCGCAAGTATGGCGGAACTGGTTTGGGCTTATCCATTAGCCGGGAATTAGCTCAACTGTTGGGAGGGAGAATTGAACTACTCAGCCATCCAGGACAGGGAAGCACCTTCACCCTTTACTTGCCCAAACAACAGGAAAAGCACGGTCAAAATATCACCACACCAATCCTTGAGCCAACCACCCCAAGCCGCACAGCATCGACCATAAAAGAACTGCCAATGGTGGAAAACAGACCCACAACTGTGGACATCTCTCCATCAGTGAAAGTACTTCCCAGCTTACCCCACGATATTCCAGATGACCGAGAAATAATTCAACCGGGCGATCGCATTTTGCTAATTATCGAAGATGACGATAAATTCGCCCGCATCTTACTAGATATGGCACGTCAGCAGGGTTTTAAAACTATTGTTGCTTTACAAAGCAAACAAGGTCTAGCACTGGCAGAACAGTTTAAACCTAATGCGATTATGCTAGATATCCACATGCCAGAGATGGATGGTTGGACGGTGCTGGATCGTCTCAAACATAAACCAGATACCAGACATATACCAGTACACATACTTTCTGTTGATGAAAGACAACAACGGGGATTACAGCTAGGAGCAATTACCTATCTCCAAAAACCCGTGTCTCCAGAAGCGCTAACTCAGGTATTGACTGAGATTAAAGGCTTTATTGAGCGTCAGGTAAGAAATCTCCTAATTGTAGAAGATGACCCCGTACAAGCCCAAAGTATTATCGAACTAATTGGTAACGGCGATGTCCAGAGTACAGCAGTAGGTACAGGGGCAGAAGCTCTCTCGATTTTGCGATCGCATCACTTTGATTGTATGGTACTCGATCTCGGTCTGCCCGATATGAGCGGGTTTGCCTTAATTGAGCAGATAAAACTTGAACCCAAACTTTTGAAACTGCCGATAATTGTTTACACTGGTAAAGAACTCAGCCGACAAGAAGAAACCCAGCTGCGGGGACTAGCAGAAACAATTATTATTAAAAATGTGCGATCGCCAGAGCGGTTGTTAGACGAAACTGCCCTATTTTTGCATCGGGTGCAAGCAAATTTGCCCACACCAAAGCGGCAAATGTTAGAGCAACTACATCAAACTGACCCGGTGCTGGCTAATCGGAAAATTTTGATTGTAGATGATGACCTCAGAAATATTTTTGCCCTAACCAGCTTTTTAGAAAGCTATCAAATGCAAGTGCTATTTGCCGAAAATGGCAGAGATGGCATAGAGAGGCTGCAAGCTAATCCTGAGATTAATATAGTTTTGATGGATATCATGATGCCAGAAATGGATGGTTACGAAACCACCCGCGCCATCCGCCAACAACAACAGTTTCGCTTACTACCAATCATTGCTTTAACTGCCAAAGCCATGCCAGGTGACAAAGAAAAGTGCATCGAAGCTGGAGCCTCTGACTACATCACCAAACCTGTAGATACCGAGCAGTTGCTTTCACTACTCCGGGTTTGGCTCTACCGTTAAGGAGTCATGTTTTTTATTAGCTTTTTCTAAGAGGGCTTTTCCATACTCATCACATTCTAAAGAATCCTCAAAAATAGGAACTCCCATCTATTCCCTATTTTCCATATTCTCATTTAACTTTTGCATAAATTCTTGATGTTCAGTGGCAGCTAAACCTGCTTGCAGGACAGATAACACTGTTGCCATTTCTCCTGAGAGTAAGGCAGATACGGCCAACCACAACCCCGGAAACACCTGAGAGCGAATAATTCCCTGCTCATCGGTTGGTAGCGAAACATACTCGTCCGCTTGCAGCCTAAACCAATCCAACTGATTATCTAATGTTCGCCAGACAATATACTCCTGTACTCCATTCCGCCGATAGGTGCGTTTTTTATCATGTAAATCGATGGCTGCACTGCTTGCTGCCACTTCTATTACCAGTTCGGGTGCGCCTTGGATATAATCATCCTCACTAATCAATGCCTGTCTGCCGGGAATGAATAGTACCGCGTCAGGCTGTGGTTCATTATCCGCATCTAAACGCACTGTGGGTTCAATTCCCAGAACAACGCCAGGGGTTGCAGTTTTATAGTTCCATAACCACCCGATCAAGTCTCCATGTGGTTCGCCATGACTTTTAATTCTCAGTGGCGATGCCATGATATACACAACTCCCTCAACCAGTTCAGCTTTTCTTAAATGTGGCATTGCCTGATAGCGCCGCTCAAATTCGTAGCGAGATAAGCGATCGCCATTTTCCAAAGGTAAAACTGAAATGACTTTTTTAGGAGTTGTAACCATTCCTTTGTCCTCTTTACCCAAATTGTTCAAACTGAATCAAAGTATTCTAATTTGACACTGCTGCATTTATTTTACTCCACACATGAAAAAGCTCCTTTGGACTGAAACAGGAGCGTAATAACTAAAAGCCCACACTGACCCCCAAACGGGTACAGTGTGGGTAATTTATGCCTATAACACTAATGGCAATCTTAGCGAAACATACTACTAACTGAAGTATCTTCATGAATTCGCCAGATAGTTTCTCCCAACAGATTAGCTACTGACAACACCACAAGTTGTGGAAAACGATTGTTTTCTGGTATGGGAATAGTATTGGTGACAATGACTTCCTCAAACAAGCCACTAGACAACCGCTCCATCGCTGGTGGAGAGAATACCGCATGAGTTGCACAGGCGTATACCTGACGCGCTCCTTCTTCACGCAGTAATCGCGCTCCTTCTGCGATCGTTCCCCCAGTGTCGATCATGTCATCTACTAACACTGCCGTTTTGCCTTTAACATCGCCGATGATATTTAACACTTCAGCAACATTATGTGCCTGACGACGTTTGTCAATAATTGCCAGTGGCGCATCATCCAGTTTTTTGGCAAATGCTCTGGCACGCGCTACACCGCCAACATCGGGGGAAACAACCACAAGATCGGGCAGTTCTTTGCTTGCTAGATAATCCAGCAATACTGGCGAACCGTAAACATGGTCAAAGGGGATATCGAAATAGCCTTGAATTTGAGCCGAGTGTAAATCCATTGCTAGAACGCGGTTGGCACCTGCTTCTACGATCAAGTTAGCAACCAGTTTAGCGGTTATTGACTCTCGTCCTGCCGTTTTGCGATCGGCACGAGCATAACCATAGTAGGGAATTACTGCCGTTACCTGTCGCGCAGAAGCTCGACGACAGGCGTCAACCATAATCAATAATTCCATCAAATGATCGTTGACGGGTTGACAACATGGCTGGATTAAATAAACATCACAACCTCGAATCGATTCTTGGATTTGAACGTAAAGTTCTCCATCCGCAAATCTTTTGCGAATCATTGGCCCCAAGTCCATGCCCAGATAACGAGCGACTTCTTGAGACAGTTGTAAATTGGCAGAGCCAGAAAACAGCCGCAGGCGATGATTATCGTTCAGTCCTGTTGCAGATGGTTGCACTTTGAAAGTTGCAGAACTGAGCACAGCAGATCCTCTATGTGCATTCATAGTAATATTATCATTAGAGATTTAATAGATTTAACCAAGAAATAGCCTAAAAAAACATCTGTAAGTTTTATTGAAGCTTCCATACAAAATTTAAACATTTTTCCATGAAATTATTATTCGCTACTTATCTAGTCTTCTTGGCAAACAAGCTATTCATAGCTTAACTGACATCAAGTCGATGCACTAGGTCTATAGTTCAATTTTTTGGTTGAGGTAAATAAGCCTAATTGCTTAAACATTATTGGTGTGCTAAGTTCTTCTAATTACCTCATTGATAGCTGACAGTAAAGCATTGACAACTTTAGTTGATATTAAAAAGTTTGTTCTCACACAGTATAGCACTTGTAACTAAGTAGTCAAAGAGTAGCTTATTACTCTATAACCTACGCATTGACAAAAGTGACAGTTATTATAAAGCCTAAAAAAAGCTGGCAGTGGACAAAATTTATCCACGCACTAGCAAGTTTTTAGATAAAGATTAAATAAATATGTTTTTTTGATACTTAAATATTTTTTAATAAAAGTAATTTTACTTAAGTTACGTGGTGTAAATATTTTTACTTAAAGATTTGTAGTTGAATATAGAAAAATTGTTCAATATCAATGATATTGAATTTGTCTGCGAACATTCTGTCAAGTATAAGCTACCAATCACATCTGAACTAGTTAGTGGCCGTATTATTGCTGAGATAAAATTAGGACTTTTGGGTATGCCTGATTTTTGAGTGGTTGCGATCGCTCTACTTGGGTGCAGCGAGAACTGCCTCTGCCCTGTGATTCAAACGAATCGTGATTTTGGATGTTGGGGCGATCGCCGAGCGAATAAATTCGGTAAATACCCCAATGGCATAATTTTGAGAACTTTGCAGATGAAAAATTTTAAAATTTTTTGATGCAGTAGCCCAAATTTAGGATCGAAGAGAAACGCCATCTAGCTTAAATAAGAATTGACAAAATCAAGATTTGTAGTGCTAAATAAATCATTATTGAGTGAGATATAGCGATTACCAGTTACGTGAGGTATAGATAATATTTTGAAACGCAAAGGGACGCAAAGTAAAGCGCAGAGGTACTCAGAGATTTGTACCTCAGCAGACTAGGAAACGCTATAACACTATTCTTTATAAAGATGATCGCTAGCTATTTTATTGTGCAGAAGCTTGGCTTACACAGGCACAGTTAGCCGATTGCAATTTTTATTTTTCCACAGGATTGATTGAAAAAGAGATGAGTGATTTGTATAACTTCGATTCTCAAGTTAATTTTGAATATTTCAAAATTTATCGTTTTCTCAGGCAGAGAAATTGAATTGAGGAGTTATGCAGTAGGAAACAACCTTGCTCTGGTAGAGTCTACTTGTTGAGTATAGTAGAATATTGCCGCAGGTAACTGTCCGTCGCCTCTTGGACTTAATCTTTGTGGGCGATCTCCTCAGTTGCTACTACACTCAATCAACCGATCATGCAACCACCGATTACAGTTGGCACTGTCTTGCAAAACCGTTACCGCATAATTCAAATTCTCGGACAAGGAGGATTTGGTAGAACCTATCTGGCAGAAGACCAGAGGCGCTTTAACGAACTTTGCGCGATCAAAGAATTGAATTCAACAGCAAGGTCGGCTTTGGATTGGGAGAGGGCACAAGAGCTTTTTCACCGAGAAGCTGCCATTTTATATCAAATCGAACACCCACAAGTGCCGAAATTTCGGGAAAGATTTGAGCAAGACCAACGCTTATTTTTGGTGGAGGACTACGTTGCAGGTCAGACGTACCGCACTCTGCTGGCTGAACGTCAAGCTGTGGGTAAAACTTTCACAGAGGCTGAAGTATTGCAGCTGATAGAGTTGTTGTTGCCTGTTTTAGAGCATATTCACAGTCGAGGAATTATTCACCGGGATATCTCGCCAGAAAACATTATTTTGCGAGATAGTGATGCGAAACCTGTGTTAATTGACTTTGGGGTAGTGAAAGAACTGGCAACGCGTTTACAATCACCAAATAATCCCCTGCCAGAAACCACCGTGGGAAAATTAGGCTACTCTCCCAGCGAACAAATGCAAACAGGGGGAGCTTATCCTAGTAGTGATTTGTATGCATTAGCGGTAAGCGCGATTGTTTTGCTGACTGGTAAAGAACCAAAGGATCTATTCGATCAAAACCAACTAACTTGGAATTGGCAGCGGTGGGTAAAAGTGAACCCGCGATTTGCTATAGTGTTGAATCGAATGTTGAATCATATACCGAGCGATCGCTATCAAAGTGCTACTAGTGTATCTCAAGCACTACAACCTTTACACGAAGTCAGTCCTCCGAATGGGAATGTGTCTAACTTACAGACAATGGCAGTTAGTCGCCGTCCTGACTTAGTAGCACCAGCAGCTTCGCCCAAGAAAACCGATCCTGTGATTCCACCAAGTCCCACTAACTCAATTTTGGATAATCCGTTAGCGATCGTCGCAATTGCCATTGGTGTAGTGATCGTAGCAGGATTTGGTTCTTGGGCATTAGTCAGTTCCATCCGCAGTCAGTCAAAAACATCAGATGAGACGCTTCCACAAAATTTCCCTTCACCAGTAATTTCTGGTGGTACTACATTCACACCAACACCGACACTAACACCGACACCAACACCCACACTCACACTTACACCTACTAACGAGCCACCTGTTATATCTACTAAGCGCCTCAACCTTACAACATCTAACCCGATTGCGGTTGAAGGTACTCTCAAAGCAAATCAAATTATCCAGTACAGCTTTTTTGGACGAGAAGGTACTAAATTAAATACGTCTATTGACCCAGGAAGCAGCATTTTGCTAACAGTCTTAAGTCCCAATGGACAACCAAGTGAGAATACTGCCCAACAAGTCACATTTTATCAAGGCACATTGTTGGTTACTGGTAGATATACTATTGAGTTAACTCTGCTTTCAGGTGTTGCCGAAAGCAATTACAATCTCAATGTTGCATTAGAAAAATCAGTCAAACCAATTCCCACAGAGACACCTTTGCCAATTCCCACAGAGACACCTTTGCCAATTCCCACAGAAACACCCTTGCCAATTCCCACAGAGACACCTTTGCCAATTCCCACAGAGACACCTTTGCCAATTCCCACAGAAACACCCTTGCCAATTCCGACGATTACTGAAGCGCCGACTTTGCCGCCGACTGATGGAACACAACCATTTTCTGGCCAAAGAAATTAATGTTAAACACACTACTGATTACTGGAACTGATACGGAAGCTGGTAAAACTGTTTTAACAACAGCGTTAGCAGCTTATTGGCAAAAATATTACCCGCAGCGTCGCTGGGGAATTATGAAACCGATTCAATCGGGGATTGGCGATCGCGAGTGGTATCAAAAGCTATTCGTGCTAGAACAATCTGCTGAAGAAATTACACCTTTATACTTTCAAGCACCTCTGGCTCCTCCCATAGCAGCAGCACGGGAAAATCGCCAAGTAGATTTAGCACTTGTGTGGCAAGCTTTGTCTAAGTTGCGATCGCAGCGTGATTTTGTACTTGTAGAAGCCTTGGGAGGGTTAGGTTCGCCAATAACTGAAGAATTAACGGTAGCTGATTTAGCGGGGGAATGGCGTTTACCAACAGTATTGGTAGTACCAGTGAGATTGGGTGCGATCGCTCAAGCAGTGGCGAATGTAGCATTAGCTAGACAATCGCGCGTCAATCTCAAAGGCATTGTTTTGAACTGCGTACAACCCCGAACGGATGCAGAAATAGCCGACTGGACACCATCTCAATTGATTCAATCACTCACTAACACGCCAGTTTTAGGCTGCTTACCCTATCTAGATAACCTGACTGATTTAGATAAACTTGCTCAAATAGCATCAGATTTAGATTGGGAAACACTAACACTTGAGAATGATTTAAATTGACATTACTGAAGGAAGGCAGGGGAGCAGGGGAGCAGAGGAGCAGGAGAGAAGTTGCAATAAGCTTTTCCCCTCCTGCCTCCATCCTAAATAGCCTTCATTGACAGACTGACAACGAATGTCGCCCCCTGTCCAATTCCTGGACTTTCGGCTAACACTGTACCACCGTGTAATTCTACTAAGTGACGGACGATCGCTAACCCTAATCCTAGTCCGCCATGCGATCGCGTGCTGGAACTGTCAGCTTGACGAAAGCGTTCAAATACATGGGGTAGGAATTCGGCAGCAATTCCCGCTCCCGTATCACTCACCCGAATTTGCACGTAAGATTCAATACACTCTAATTGCACATCAACCCTGCCGCCCTTGGGTGTAAACTTGACGGCGTTGGAGAGCAAATTCCACACAACCTGTTGCAAGCGGTTGGCATCACCCACAACTATCTCCACTTTCGGGTCGAATTTACATTTGATGCTAATCTCTTTAGCCTGGGCTGCTGGATACACAGTATCAATTGCCGCCTCTACAAGCGATACAAGTTCAACCTGCTCCCTCTTTAAATGGAGTGTGCCTCTAATAATTCGCGATACATCGAGAACATCTTCAATTAGTTGTGTCAGGGATCTAGTGTTACGTTCAATTGTCTCTAGTGCCCGGCCAGTAGTAGCTCGATCGAAGTTGCGAGTTATAAGTAGCTGTGTCCAGCCCAGTATAGCATTGAGGGGTGTACGGAGTTCGTGTGATAGTGTGGCGAGAAACTCATCCTTCATCCGGTTTGCAGTTTCGGCATCGGCACGTGCTGCTTGTTCGCGTTTTAGCAGTTCTTCGCGTTCTTGCTCTGCTTGCTTGCGATCGCTAATATCAATCATGAATCCATGCAGTAACTGTGGGCCATTTTCATCCCGCACTACATTTACAATGTCATATAGCCAGACAACTCTGCCATCAGCAGCTAACATTCTGTATTCAAATTCGTAATTATTTAGTGATAAAGAAGATTCTTGGCAATACTGAATAGCCCACTGCCGATCTTCTGAATGCATATTTTTTTCCCAGAAATTATCGGTGTACCAGTCTGACAATGGATAGCCTAGAATCTCAACAGTTTGCGGCCCTACGTAAGTAAAATTCCCAGTATTAGCATTTACCTCCCAAGGAATCACGCGGACTTTTTCAGTCAGCATCTTTAACCGTTTCTCGCTTTGTTTGAGAGCTGCTTCTGCTAACTTGTGAAGTGTAATATCTGTGACAAGGGCAACAAATCCTGCAACTTTCCCCTCCTGACTGAACTGGGGAATGTAAGTGACATTCACGTAACGGTTTGTGCCATCTTTATCGGGTAATTGGGTTTCGTAAGTTACTTGCTCTCCTGAAAGTACTGCTTCTACATAAGGAAGAATAGACTGATAAACCGACTCTCCCAAAATTTCTCTAATATGTTTACCAGAAATTTCGGAAGCAGGAAGCTCATACCAGTCTTCATATTCTTTATTATTAAAGCGATAACGCTGCTCGCTATCAACATAAGAAATTTTGACGGGCACAGCATTGGTAATTAGACGCAGTTCATCTTCTCGTTGACGGAGTGCTGCTTCGGCTCGTTTGCGTTCTGTGATGTCGCGTTGAGTTCCCCACGCTCTCACCAAAAACCCATTTTCGACAATTCCCACTAGATTATTCAAAAAATATTTAGAATTACCTTGCTTATCTATTTCATGAGACTCGGCATCAATTAGTCGGTAGTTAGAACGGATAAAGTTACGCAGGTATGCAATATTATGTGGATCGGAGGCAACAAGAAAGTCTCCTAATCTGACACCGATAATTTCTTCGGCACGAGAACAGCCATACATCTGTGCCATAACATTATTGCATTCTGCCAAGTAAACATATTGGTAAAAATGTTGAATTTGTTCATCTTCTGGACAATCTAGCGAAATTGGTACTTCCAGTTCGATGCACCAAATACCTTCTGAACTCTGCTCTAAAAAAGTGCGGTAGCGTTCTTCGCTTTTAGAAAGGGCAAGTTCTGCTTGTTTGCGTTTGCTTAAATCAATCACAAAAGAAATAATATGATTTTGGTTATTTTCTAATAAAGCAGAACCTAACAGAATAGGAACGCGGCTCTTATCTTTGCGGATGTATTCGTTTTCAAAAGGCTGACACACGCCTTTAGTTTTGAGTTCTGCGATTGCACTGTTGTTAGTTTCAATATATTCTGGTGGGATCATGTCGTGCCATCTGACTCGTCCTGCTAGTAAATCCTCCTGAGAATAACCTACCATTCGTAAAAAAGCATCATTAGCTTCTGCAATCGCCCCGTCCATATTGGCTACAATTACCCCAATAATGTTGGACTCTACCAACCTTTTAAATCTGGCTTCGCTCACCTGTAGTTTCTGCAAACTCGTTTGAAGATGTTGTTTGGCAGTGCGTAATTCTGAGTTCAGCAAGTTAATAATTGTTGTCACCAGCACAAACAAGCATAAGCGCAGTATGTTGTCAAGACTTACAACCAAGAGCGAAAACACTGGTTCTAAGAAAAAGTAGCTGACGGCTAAAGTAGACAAAGCAGTAGCCAGTAACCCTGCTTCCATACCGCCATACCAGGCACTAACCGCCACAACAGCAAAAAATAGCAGAAAAATACTTGGTTTAAGTAGTGGCTGTAGCAATAGTGTTAATAGCAATACGCTACCAACAGCCAATAGTGCCACAACATAAGGCGCTAGAAGGGAACGTGTTCCTCTCAATGTGGCTTCTCCTTTTATGCAGCTAGCTAAAAGATTATTCCCAAAATCAGCTAGAAAATGCGTAGGCGTAGCCCGTCATAGACAATTTTAAAAGCATATATTTTGCCTTCTAATTGTGAATTTACCCAAAGAAAAAAAGTAATAAAAGTCAACCCAGCTATTAATATAATCTGCGCCTGCAATTACAGATGTTTCAGCAAAAAGCTCTGTCGCTGTTCTTTGTAAAATTCAGACAGGTTATTGTTGGTTTGTCGATAGGACATTCCATGACTAATGAGCGCATCTAGTTGGGTTTTGTCGGAGTTAGTTGGATGAATCATGCACTTTTTGCGTTATTAGTAATCAATAGACTGGGGAATGGGGACTGGGGACTGGGGACTGGGGACTAGATACTAGATACTAGATACTAGATACCAAGTACTGAGGACTAGGAAAAACTTTCCCATCCCCAGTCCCTAATCCCCAGTCCCTAATCCCCAAAATGGCTCGTACCCCTACATTAAATTTCGATCGTGGCACATTAATTTTGCATCCACCACCACGCGGTAAAGGTTGGATGGACTATGCTACGTGGGATGATAGAGTTGAAAAATTCCGCATCCCAGCAATTAGATACCGATCGCTAGTGGAAGCACTACAAGCGGAAGATGTGAATTTTATCGATGAGGCCAAGCAATTTTATCCTGTAGATTTGGTTCCTACTCTGGAAATGGAACCCTATTCTCACCAGACTGAGGCGCTAGCAGCTTGGAAACTGGCGGGTAGGCAAGGGGTGGTTGTGCTTCCCACGGCGGCGGGAAAGACTTATTTGGCGCAAATGGCGATGCAGTCAACGCCGCGCACGACGCTGATTGTAGTACCAACTTTGGATTTGATGCATCAGTGGTATGCACATTTAGTAGCGGCTTTCCCCGATGCTGAGGTGGGATTACTGGGAGGTGGTTCGCGGGATCGAACGGCAATTTTAGTTGCAACTTATGATAGTGCCGCAATTCACGCTGAGACGTTGGGAAATCAATATGCGTTGATTGTTTTTGACGAATGTCATCATTTACCAACAGATTTTAATCGAGTAATTGCAGAATATGCGATCGCACCTTATCGCCTGGGACTCTCCGCGACACCGGAACGTACTGATGGCAAGCACGCTGACTTAAATATCCTCATTGGTCAAGAAGTATATCGCAAACGCGCTGAAGATTTGGCAGGGAAGGCGTTAGCAGAGCATGAAATTGTCCAAATTAAGGTAAAGTTATCGCAACTTGAACGGGAAAGATACAACCAGTTAATTCAAACTCGCAATGACTTTTTGAAGCAATCAAAGATTTCTTTGGGGAGTTTGCAAGGTTGGCAAATGTTCGTGAAAATGAGTGCGCGATCGCAATCTGGACGTAGGGCAATGTTAGCGCATCGAGAAGCGAAAGATATCGCTTTGGGTACTGATGGAAAGTTGCGAATTCTGATTAATTTATTAGCAGAACATTATCCATCACGAATTTTGATTTTTACTGCGGATAATGCGACGGTTTACCGCATTTCTCAAGAGTTACTAATTCCGGCAATTACTCATCAAACTCCTGTGAAAGAACGACATGAGATATTAACCAAGTTTCGCGAGGGTAAATATAATACTTTGGTTGCTTCTCATGTGTTAAATGAAGGTGTTGATGTACCTGCGGCAACTGTTGCAATTATTTTATCGGGCACTGGTTCGGCTAGGGAGTATACTCAGCGGTTGGGTAGGGTTTTACGAAAGGGGAATATTGAGAATAAGCAGGCGATTTTGTATGAGGTGGTGGCGGAGGATACGAGTGAGGAGGGGACTTCGGCTAGGCGGAGAGGGGAGAGAAGAGCAGGGGGAGCAGGGGAGGCAGGGGAAGCAGGGGGAGAAAAAGAAAAGAAAGGGAAGTTACAGGTTGTGTATGGGAGTGGGAAGGAAAGGAGTTTGAAGGCTGCGGAACAGTTAGAAATTAATTATTCAGTCCAAAATAGCTCGACTGAGCGAAGTCGAAATCCAAAATCTAAAATCCAAAATTCAGCAGATGTTACCGACAGATTTACTGATGCATCGCCAAAACGGGGAAGAGATCATTCCGAAGAGACTGAAGATTGATCGAGCAACTTCGGAGTTGGCGATTGAGTTAATTAATTCTTTTCAATCAGCAGTGGGGAAGACTCAAGGTGTGCTTGAGCGACAACTGACTGATTTTGAAGGAGATTCTACAGATTATCGGGTGAAGCGGGGGTTAGCTTATATTCTCAAAAGCAGTTTTTGCACTTTTGAGGTGGTTAGTCCTTTAGAACCACAAATGTTAAGAGAACGGGTGTTTTCGTTGGCTGCAAAGTCTGTTTCTAGTCGGGAATCAACACAAGTTACTTTGAGTAAAATTGCTGATGAGTTAACTCAAGAACTTGAGCGGGAAATTTTGTTAGAACAGGTTCGGAATGGACTATATGCTGATTTATCTGAGAATAAGATTTTGACAGTGTTTGATGCACCAACAGCGCCAGATTTATTAAATAGATATAACTTATCTCAAGTACAGGGTGTGTTTTATAAGGCCAGTCAACTGGTATTAAATGCTCACCGGAACGTTCCCGGAGAATATAAGTTGTTATTTCGCTATTTAAAGTTGTTTCAATTGATGGCTTATATTGAAGGTGATGCTGACCACGGGTTTACAATTACCATTGACGGCCCGACGAGTTTGTTTAATCCTAGTACGCGATATGGGTTAGCGATCGCTAAACTTATTCCGGCTTTACTTCACGTTACTAAATGGAGTCTTTCTTCGATTCTCCAAACTCGTGATGCTTATACAAATACCTGGAAAACTGGTCGTTTTACTCTCAATTCTGAATGTGGTTTAGTATCCCACTATCCACCAGGTAAGCCCTACGATAGTATGTTAGAAGCATCTTTTGCTGATAAATGGGATGCATTGAAAAGTGGTTGGGCACTAGAGCGAGAAGTTGATTTGATCCCAATTCCCGGTAGCGTAATGATTCCTGATTTTCGCTTGGTTCATCCTGATGGACGCACCTTCTTATTAGAAATTGTTGGTTATTGGCGACCAGAATATTTACAAAAGAAGTTTTCTCAGGTGCGGCGGGCTGGACGTGATGATTTGATTTTGGCAATTTCCGAGCGACTTAATTTAGAAAAGGCGGGAGTAAAATTAAATGATGTCCCTGCCAGAATTGTTTGGTTTAAAGATAAGTTATTGCCAAAAGCTGTGTTAGCTGTGATGGATTGAATAATGAAAAATGACTGGGGAAATCATAACTAATTTATACGGAGATGATATTATTTTTTAAACCCAAAATGTAACTTTTACCGATTGATTTGGCAAGAGACGCGGATCTTCTCCACGAGATATAGCTGCCATAATTGACTCGACAAATATATGAATTGTGTCCGCAGGCGTATTATAAAATTGTGTACCGTATTTAGCGATCGCTTCCCCTTGAATACCCAAAATTTCCACATCTTGGCGGATAATATGTTGAGCAGTCCACCGCACAAAGGGACGCGCTAATTTATTCCAAATACCGTAGTTATAGGTGACATCGGTGTAAACCAGAGTTGAATTATCAGTTTCTGGAATAGATTGACTGGTAATGAACAAATGGCGATTATGTGCCATTTTATATTCTACAGAGGTAATATTTGGCATATAAAAGCGATCGCTATGTTTAATCTCTGCACCCTGCAAATTCAGAAAACGGCTGTACCATCCCAAATTATTATTTTCGTTGCGATACTCCACCAAAACCGAACCATGACAGCGTTCTACAGTCATCTCTAACTTTTGTTGGCGGGAAGTACGGAAAACACCAGGATGAACAAAAGCTGTATGGGGAATATCAATAAAGTTCTCCGCACAATTAGTCACATTGTTAGCAAAACGGTTAATTACCCGCACCGTCTCCCATCCTGTTTGTCCGTAGTGAGGCATAGAAAAGGGTTCAATATTAAGATTTGGGGCAACACTTGGGGTATCGGCTAACCGCACATAAACATATCCATCTTGTTCTTTGGTAGCGTAACACTTGGCTCGACGCTGTGGGGAAGGTTTGAAATTATCTCCTTCGGCTGGAACAGCAATAACGTTTCCAACCGCGTCATATACCCAACCATGATAGGGACATTGTAAAGCACCGTTACAGATTTTACCTGATGATAGACGGCTATTGCGGTGTAAACAGCGATCGCGCAAAGCTACAGGTTGTCCATCTTCACCGCGAAATATCGCTAACCATTCTCCTAAAACGGTGCGTGATAATACCTTGCTAGGTTGTAACTGTTCGCTGAGTGCAACAATGTACCAGAAATCTGCAAATTGCATGGTGGGTGGGAGCGCTCGTATCTAAACTATTGCCTTACAGGGAATTTTAGGCTAAAAAGGATACGAGTTTAGCATTCAGTAACCCCAAGACTATCCAGTCCAATCTCCCGTATAGGGTTATTATACTGATAAGTTAGGAATATAATCCTTAAAATGACTATATTATATGAAGGTTATAAATACTACAAACTCTCTATAATATACCAATTGAGAAATATCCACAGTATGGGAAGAGTGTATAAACATCATCGACGTTTCTTAGTGAGATACGTTACTACTATATTACTTTTAATAAGTATTATTACAGCAGGTTCTTGGATGCTTTGGAGGCTGCCACAACTAAGAGTTAGTTCTGAAAAATCTTTCACTCCAAAGGAGAGAATAGAACTTGAGAATACTACTCGAACTTCACTTTCTCAAGCATTTGGAACTTTATCACAAACTGTAGGTGGTATAGTTCTTATCATTGGACTTTACTTTACTTGGCGTAATTTAATTGCCACAGAAGACAGGCAGATTACAGAGCGATTTACTAAAGCAATTGAGCAGTTCGGAAGTGATAAAGCTGAAGTTTGTATAGGTGGCATCTATGCCCTAGAAAGAATTGCAAATGACTCTGAAAGAGATCATTGGGTTATTATGGAAGTTCTTACTTGTTTTATTAAAAATAGATATTCATTAGAGAATAATCGTGGAAATCAAAAGATAATTCCTAGAGAAATTCAAGCGGCATTAACCGTTATAAAGCGTCGTGATATTGCTAAAGATCCAAAGCAGAAAGTTTTGGATCTAAGCTTTACATATTTAAAAGGAGCCGATCTCAGAGGAGAAAGCTTCAAAACTATAATTATAGGTAAAGAAAGTTTTACCATGTCTAATTTAAGAGGAATCAATTTTACAGGAGCAAATCTTGAAGATTCTGATTTTACAGGAGCAAATCTTATAGATACTTGTTTTGTTAAAGCGAATTTAAATAGCTGTGAATTTGTAAGAGCAAATCTTTCAAAAGCTGACTTTACTGAAGCTTCAACAGTGGGATGTATATTTACAGATGCTAACTTATGTAAAACAAAAGGTTTAAAGTCTTAGAAGTTAGGGCAATATTTTAACTCTAGATTTTTGATTTATGTATAGTTTAAATTAAAATACTTATGAAATTAGATTTTACAGAATCAACTATTCAAGGACTATTTGGTCATGAAGCAGCCGAAGATGAAGATCCAAAACGGCTGAAGGAATATTATTTCAAAGGCACTTCCTATAAACAAGTAAATGCAGATCAAGCT
This sequence comes from Nostoc sp. DedQUE04, assembly GCF_034530995.1. Lineage (NCBI taxonomy): Bacteria > Bacillati > Cyanobacteriota > Cyanophyceae > Nostocales > Nostocaceae > Nostoc > Nostoc sp. DedQUE04. Next base: position 48,632 of record NZ_JAVRCA010000020.1, read on the forward strand.
GTTCGCATTTTGGTAGGACATAAAGGAATTGGCAAATCAGCACTGTTTAAGGTTGCAATTGCAGAGGATGAAGAGCAAAATAATTTATCAGTTTTAGTTCAGCCCAATGACATTGGTGATCTTACAATCGATCAAAAAGACTTTTTAAGTAGAGTAAGAAGTTGGACTTCTGGCTTAAGTAGAGTAATTGTTCAAAAGAGCCTAAATTTGATTGGAATTAGAGGAAAATCTTTAAAAAATGCAATGGCTGATTTTGAGGATTATGATTTAAAAATAGGCGATTTTATCTTTGATTATTTCCAAGAGGTTATTAGTAACAACGGATATGACACATCCAAAAAAGAGTTTATAAAAAAATTCTTAGAAACAAGAAAAATCTCAGTTTATATCGATGATTTAGATAGAGGTTGGCAAGGAAAAGGAGAAGATATAATACAGATATCTTCGCTTCTTAATTCAGTTACAGACATTAGTAGAGACAGTCGTGGTGTTTCTTTTAAGGTATCTCTGAGAGCAGATGTTTACTATCTTGTTAGAACTTCAGATGAGTCAACAGACAAAATTGAAGGATCAGTGATCTGGCAGTCATGGACAAATCATGAAATTTTAGTTCTCCTTATCAAACGCATGGAGACATTCTTGGGCAGGAAGATTAATGAAGAAGTTTTATTAAAAACTTCTCAGATTGATTTGGCCAATCAATACTTTTCAAATATTATGGAATTACGCTTTACTGGTGTTGGAAAGTGGCATAATGCTCCAATTCATAGAGTTTTAATGTCATTAATTAGGAAAAGACCTCGGGATCTCGTTAAACTATGTACCTTGGCTGCAAGAAAAGCTTATGAAAGAAAATCATCATTAATTCAGACAGTAGATTTTAAGTCTGTTTTTGAGGAATATTCACAAGGAAGAATTCAAGATACTATTAATGAATATCGTTCTGAACTCCCAGATATTGATAAACTCTTGATGAACATGAAACCAACTCAAAAGGAAAGGACAACGCAACAAAGTTACGTATATAAAACAGATGAACTGCTTAAGAAAATCCAATCTATCAGCCAAAATCATGTTTTGAGATTTGCTAATAGTAGAACAGCAGTAGCTAACCCAAAAGAATTAGCAGCTTTTCTCTATAAAATCAATTTTCTTACTGCAAGACGTGAAACAGAAGATGGACAAATTGTCAGAAAATATTTTGAAGAAAATAGATACTTAAGTTCTACGTTTGTTGATTTTGGTTTTAATTGGGAAATTCATCCTGCATATAGATGGGTATTACAACCGAGCGATTTAGATTCAATTTTTAGGATTCTTGACCTGAGCAGTGATGACTAGTACTGTTATAGCAGCCTCTCAATATTAGCTATTACACAGCTAAAGATATTAGATGCTTTTACTATCGGGAATTCATGAGATATCATCACTGATTAACTACATTTACATTTATCATTATAGCCTCCAAATTTCGACATTGGTTATAAGGTCAACCTGACAAGCTAACCGCGCATAAGGATTATTAGGTGCTAATGTCTCCAACATTTCCTGTTCATCAGCTTCAGGAGGCGGAATATCACCAATAACCTCAACCAAACAAGTTCCACAAATACCAGTCCGACAACCAAATAAAACAGGTGAATTCTGAATCGTGAGATGTTCAGATAAACTTTGATGACATTCTAGACTGATAGGAAGAAAATCACTTCCTGGAAACGATATCTTACAAAAATCAGCCATAATACGCAATAATTTTGCCTAAACAACGCTCTTCCATTCTTCTGTGCGCCTCTGCGTCTCTGGGTGAAGTAAAAATAAATTACTTTGGTGTTCAAAACCTTGAAAAGCCCTTTGTTGAGTCGCCAAATATCGAGAAATTGAATTAGTAGCCATCAGTGACATATCCCGATTACGTTGCCAAAGATAATCGAGTTTTTCAATATACACTTGATAAGATTTCATCGCCTCCTGATGAGTTGAAAAACTGCGCTGTAATCCTTCCGACTCTTCGGTAAAACAACGCCGCATCATTTCTTTAGTATCCTTATCACTCATGGCAAAAATAGGCGATCGCAACACTTGATAAATCTTGCTATACAGCGCCGGATCGTACCAAAATATCCCGTTAATCGCCGCCGAAAAATGAAAATGATCGCGCTGACATCCCCACAAGCCTAAATTAGCAACCAGTCGCTCAAAAGCAGTCGGTGGCTTAATGCAAGTGATAATATCGTGAGATATAATAGTCGAACTATTGAAGTGAAAACTTTCATCCATGAAGTGATAATAGGAAACTTTAGCAGGAATTGGAGCAGCTTCAGGATGGGGATGTTTTTGATAATAATTGCTGAGTTTGTGCTGTACTAACTTGCCATTTAGTGTCCGCACTCCCCGGACAGTGAAATACTGACAAGCCAAAAAAGTATTATTCGCAGAAATCAGCCCAAAGTATTGAAGTTGAATTTTTTTCCACCAAGTTTTTAGGGCATTGGTGTCAGCATAAACCATCGTTTCTGTAAAGGGGCCGCGCATGGGGTAAGTAAAGATAAGTTCCCCAAATAACGCTTGTTCAACCTGTTTGGCAATTGTGCGGAAAGCGTTAATGTGCGATCGCTCTTGGGCGGATTCCAAATCTAAGGTATCGCAGATTAAGCGAAAATCTTCTTGGGCGTAAAGTCCGGCTGCACTGGTTTGATTGAAAAAGATAGTAGCAATTTCGGCAGAAACAATTTGTGAGTAATAAGCTACCCAGTAAAGTTGGTTCAAAATTATACGCTGATGTTGGCTGGATTGTTCCCATAAAGGTGTACCATATAGCAGCGAAAACTCCTCTGGGTTCCAGTACTCGTTTTGGCAATCTTTATAGCGAAACTTGGTGACAGCTTCATCCATTAAAGCAGTATGGTCTTGCTGTTTGTTGCGGGTGTGGTTAATTTGTAATTTGCGATGAATAGTTTTTTCCATATCCGTTTTGATTTCACGCAGAGATAAGATTGATATTTATTACACGCATTGATGGGCGGGGAGTGGTTCAAAAACTCCGCGTTCTTCTAAATTTTGCAGGATAGACTGGGCTGATGTTCCCCCCATGAGCGATCGCAATATTTGTAATCGCATTCCACTGTGGGTTTCTGTATCTAGTTCTTGTAAAATTTGGATTTTTTGCGAGCGCGTCAGATGTCCTTTCACTCGTTCAACTGCTGTTAGTACACTTTGTGGCCCCACTTGTACCATAAACAAAAACTGTGCCAATACATCAAGAATTGTTGTTTGACTGAATGCTGAAACAGTAATTTGATTAAATAAGGTGGTTCCTGTGGCGTGATGACGGGATTCAGATTGTAAAAAACTGGCAAAAAGTTCTGCTAAAACTGGATAGCGGCATTCCTTCGCTAAACGCCGATAATGGCTTAAACCCCATCCTTCTAAAACGACTTGCAGCACAAACAACAAAACTGTTTTATCTGCACTTTCAACCACTTCTGATAGTAAGCGCAAAAACGGATCGTCTGTGCTAGTTAATTCCATGTCTGGTAAAAAATGGCTAATTTGGTGAAGGTGGGTAGCTTCATCAGCCGTAAACAGTCCATAAAGCATTCGTTCTTCAACTGTTTCTGCTAACAGTACCATTTTTGCCATATAGCCAACGCCCGCTTTCTCAATGAAATATGATTCTTCTAACAGGCTGCGGTTCGTAAGTTCCAGAATAGTAGATTGTTCATTAATATTAGATTGTTGAAAAATTTTGACTTTATGTAAATTAAAAAATTCCGCATCCCAATAATTTAATTGTGGGTAATTAGCATCATTATTCTGATTGGGTAATGCTGCTGTTAATATCCGTCGCAAACGGTCATTAGAATCTGTGTGTGGTAAATCAAAACCAACAATGTTATATTTTAAATCCATTTTTTCTGTTCAATTAAAGTGAATTCATGGTCATACCAATTCTCCGTAAGTTTACACTTAATAATTACTCTTTCTCTCTCTTGGCGTACTTGGCAGTTCGTTTAATAATTAATTGCATCTTCATAGCGAATTACTATTAGGTGTTGATATTTGAATATTTGGATAATTAACAGTTTCCCAAGTTCCCCAGCTTAAAGCTTTCTGTTGATTAACGTGCTGAATAAATTCCAGAATAGATTGATCTGCTTTAGTAGGAGTCTTTAAATCAAACTGAATTGTCTGAAATACCTGTGTATCCCCTTGTGCGAAGTAATTACCAACCTGCTGAGTTAACCATAACAAACCACGATTTAAAACCCATCCCCAAAATCCCGGACGCTTGGGAGTGACGAGAATTGTTTGCCCTTCAGTTTTACCACCTTCTATCATTCGCAATGTAAATATAATGTAGAAGTGCAGAAAATCCGGGCCTAGCGTCACAGTGCCAGTGCTACCATACCAGTAACACATACTATAAGTAACTTCGTTGCGATATAAAGGACGAATCAGGCGGATTAACCAGGAATCATCCCCTCCGCGTGTAGTGTTGCTGAAGGTAATAGCGTTAGGATTAAGGTTTTGAGAATCAAATATAATCTCTAAAGGCAAATTGTGTACTGTATTGAAATGGTGAGCATCAATCGCGTTAATTAGTAAAACATTGGGATGGCAGTTTTTGACAAAGCGAGTCCCCAATATGTGATCGCAATCTGCCTGTTCTAGTTCTGGTACGAAGGGCAGCGAACTTGGCTTTTCTTCTCCTACCCAAACCCAAATCATGCCGTACTTTTCCGCTGTATGCCACGTTTTAATACACACAGGTAGCGGTTTTCCCAGAGAAGGAACATCTACACAAATTCCGCGACTGTCATACTTCCAATTATGAAAAAAGCAGCGAATTCCGTCACCTTCTACCTTACCTTCTGCTAAATGAGCGCCCATGTGTGGACAATAAGCATCTATAGCTACTACCCGATCGCTAACTCCCCGATAAATTGCCAGATTTCTACCTAGCAAAGTTATAGCTTTTACCTTGCCAATTTTTAATTTTTTTGATGCTAATGCCCAGTACCATCCTTCTATAAATTGTGTTGGGTTGTTAAAGTTTGATTGTGGGTTTGTAGATACCATAAAAGTTAAATGACGACACAATCTTGCACAACTTGTAACGATGATTCTGACTCCCACATCCGTTTTCCAGCACGAGTGAGATTGTCATAGTTAATTTCAGTTAAACAAACTAATTCATCACCTAATCTATAGCCGGGGTTTTTGTCTTCAAAAAACTGGATATGGGGGTTAGTCTGTCTTCCTGTGGGAATTTCAATTAACTCCTCACAGAGAATTTGGGGATGCGGAAAATTGACGATACCAGTTGATTCTTGGTATAAACTACCATAGTATTCGCGTGCTAAACTCACCATTATATTTGTAATATTGGCAGGTGTTGTAACATCATAACGCGGGTAGAAATCTTGCCAAAAAGTAGGGAGAAAACGATAAGTGCGAAAACCGGAGCAAATTAGCAACCAGTAAAGTTTATTTTCTGCATAGTGTTGACGCAGAAAATTGATGGCGGCAATCCAACTACGTGGTAGTGTTGTACTCGACCAAGCACTAGGATCAACAATAGTGTCGCCAGAATACACCACACTAATTTTTTCTCCCAAAAAAGTCGTTTGGCATAACATCAGAGTTGAAAATCCTTTGAGTGCGTTGGATGTTTCATCTCTCAACAACAAAACCCAGTTTTTGCGCTCTAGATCGGCTAGAAACCCATCCCAGGTTATACCTTGAAAGTGATTTTGCAGCAACGCATACATGGCGATGCGATCGCTTTGTTGCAAATTTTCAACAGGAATCAGCAAACTCTTCATTATTCGTAAATTACTTAAATTTGATTTGTATTATATTTAACTAAAACTTTATCGACCATTATGGTAAATTTACGGTGTAATGTGACAGATTCCAGAATGGTTATTTACGTTACAATTCCGTATTCACATCTTGCACCCTCTCAATAAGAGTTAATGGGAATCGCCTACTCTACAAAATAATTAAGATGTATTTAGATTGAGAAACAAAACGCAACATTATCAAAGCTTTTGTTGGGTTACGCGATCGCTAACCCAGTCTACTATTATTTTACACCCCTATTTTTTGACCATCGAGACGGTTCTAGCTGATTTACATACTCCATATATTCAGCTAATGGCCGATCGATACTAAGGAGTAAATTCGGATTAAAGCGAATATTATCGTAAATTTTGCCATCTTCATCTCTGAGCATATAGTAAGCTAACCGAGTACAGAATAACAAAAATTGACTTTGCAGATACCCTAGAATACCTTGACGTTTTTCAGTTACATAAATCGGTTGAATTATCGTTTTTCCAGGTGAAATTGGAGTATAAGCATATATCATATACAGTGGCGGAAAAAGCCTGACATCTTTCATCATTGTTAACAAACCAATGCAACCATGAGCATAACGCATTGAATACTGATATGTAGAACCAAGGAATCTTTGACCTAACTTTTCTCTCCAAGTAGTTTGAGGGAATTGTCCCCGCATCGTAAAGTCAATTTGCGTCCCTAATTCGCTGCGATGTAGCGATAAATCCATTTTGATGTCTAAATGATGAATTGTTTTTAAATGTTGAGCATCAATCCCGTTCATCATACAGATATGGTGATGGCAACTTCTGGCAAATGCAATATCAGCTTTTGCAACAATTTCTTTACCCTTCAACTCATCAAAATCAGCCACTCCCTCTGGTGCTTTAGCATCTGGATAAATCCAGATAAATCCATACTTTTCCTCTGTTGCATAAGCTTGCAATTTAGCTTGACTAGGAATTTCTGATTGACAGGGAATATTTTGACAAAACCCTGTTTCATCAAATGCCCAATGATGAAATGCACAACGAATCCAATTACCATCAACCTTCCCAATTCCTAAATCTGTTCCCAAATGAGGACAATAAGCATCCAAAGCCCGTACTTGCCCATCTTCACCTCTAAAAATGGCAATTTTATGACCGCATACTTCTACAGATTTTGCTGTTTTTTTAGGTATTTTATGACTAGAACAGGCAATATACCAACCCTTTGCAATTACATTCCAGTTATTAAATATTTGCATAATTGTTTGATAGATAATTATTTAATATTTCTTGTCGTTGGCGAATATCATCTTGATATTTACCCATCAAAATTCTAAATAACATTTTACCTAAACAATAAGATGCCCGCCAAGAAAATACAGCATCTTGTAAATCAATATGGCTACGCTCAAATAAAAAATGTCCAGTTAATCCCAATAATTGAGTTAACGGTAATCCTAAGAGTAACCAAAAATTTTGCAATTTCCAAGTATAAAAGAGTAAACTGTAAAAAAATAATATTCCTAGAATGTGTAGAGTAATATTAATTGGATGTTGATGTTTAAGAATAAAAATATCCCAATAGTCTGTAAAAGGATGATCTTTAATTTTATTATTAATACGATTTTTTAAATTTACTTGAGGAATAAAATTGATATTACTCATAAGATAATGTATGACCAAGCAATAGAATTTATATATTAATAATCATTGTCAGCTACACAAATCCCTTTACATTTAATGCCGTTCGTAGCAGTACGCTGACAATGAGGACATAGAACTTTTTCATTTTCTGTTTCTTGATTTGTCTTTATACTAGTGCTTGCCTGTAGCTTGTCTTTTTCGGTCTGGACTTTTTCACTCATAAGAATGGAGGAACTTTTTGGTGTTTAAATTTTACACTTCATTAAAGAGTGATTATTGTTGACGCACTATCTAATATAGCAAAATGATACTTCTGCTGAATAAAGCGATCGCTCCATCTGCCGTAGGTATCACACTATGTTGTAAAATAGGCGAAAGCTCAACCCTAACTCTGTACTCATGAGTCTCCATCCCCTCTTGAAATTTGATATTTCTGAACTCAGCATTGCAGAACGTATCCAACTGGCTGAAGATTTATGGGACAGTATCTTAGAACAGCAAGAGGAACTGCCCTTGAGTTCAACACAACAACAGGAATTAGATCGACGGTTAGAAAATTACAAAAAAAACCCTACAACTGGTTCTAGTTGGGAAGAGGTTAAAAAACGGTTAAGATTCTCCTAATGAACTATAACCTGATTATTCAGCCAGAAGCAGAATATGATATTCAGGATGCTTTTGAGTGGTACGAATCTCAAAATCCAGGTTTAGGTTCTGAATTCGTCCGTGCTGTTGATGCTTGTTTATCGGGAATTGGACGACAACCCCTTGCTTCCCAAGTCATCCACAAACAGGTAAGAAGAGCATTAATCCGCCGATTTCCATACATAATTCTCTACGTTTTTGACCAAGATACAGTTTTTGTAATTGCTTGCTTCCATGCAAAACGCAATCCAAAACAGTGGTTGGATAGAATTGAATAAAATTTCTCTTCACAGCGATAATATTAGTGTTGGGTTGCCTTACTTAACCCAAGCTACAAGAATAGCGATCGCACTGGCAACTAACCTTGTCTACAACCTTGATAAGTGGGCAAAAACTTTTTCCTGCCAGAAATTAATCCGATTTTCTCGTGTTGCTCGTTTACCCATTAGTCTAGCCCAAGTACCATTTGCCGCACCACTAGGATGGTGAATCCCTTGGGCTGCCACATTCACGCCCTATGCCAAGTATAGGAATTCACTGTCATGAATTACGTATATAAATTGTATTTTATTTCTTAAAAAGATTAAAAGATAATACGGAGGCAGAGTTTTGTCTAACAGCGAACAATGATAAACCAGCATCTACAAGCGAAAATCGGCGAACTACAAGAATTTATAGATCATCGGCCAGTTCTTTTTTATTAAAAATTGTTATATTAAAACGAATTGAAGAAAGTATATATTTATCTTCCTTGAATCAGCCTGATGACACTAATTAAAGAAAATTTCAAGCGAATTTGGGATTGTTTAGTAAAAAAAGCACCTGAAATTATCCCATTATTCCAACCAGGATTAAAGCCAGAAGAAATTGATGACATAATAAAAGATTTACCTGGGAAATTACCAGAAGAAATTTATGAAATTTATCAATGGCGAAATGGCTTGTTAAAAGAAGTTGGTTTATCTGGTTGGCCAATTAACGAATCATCTATTGTTTTTCATTCTTTACAAGCTGCAATTCAAAATATTCAAAAAGTAATTATAGCTGGTCAGCCTACTTATTTTCTAACAATTTTTTCTCTGTTGCATGAAAATGGGGGAGATTATTTTACTGTACCTATCGGTCAAGATATATGTTCTGTTATTGTTTTTTATGATGATGATCATTTTATTGAATTTGTTGATTATCAGAAAGAATTTGTCCCCAAGCTAAATAGCACTTTAATAGAAAATGTAAACTCTTCAGCAAATTTTAGTTCAGAAGTTGAAGAAAATATTATTAATTTAGAATTCTCAGAAAAATATTTGGAAGAGTATGAAGAATCGGCAGATGATTTTTTAGATGATATAGGTAATTTATTTCAAATCCGAAAAGCTTATAACAGTCTGAAAAATCTTCTTAGAGAAATAGCAGACTGTTGTGAACAAGGATTTAACAGATTAGAAGTAAATGAATATAATTTTATTAATGTTTATTTAGATAAAGAGAAGTGTAACTTTATTCATTACAGACATAGAGCCGCAAAGAAATACATATACTGTTTAACTTTAGAACAGGAAGCACAACTTTATGAAATAAAGCAAAGTTGGCTAGATGTAATCAATGCCTCTCTAAACCATCAATCAGCCACTAAAGTTATTCGAGACTTATATGCTTATGCAGGGGAGGATATACCAGATATCATTTTTGTGCCTAGTTTTTACACTGCACATTTAGGAATACTAAAAGAATCTAGTTTTTTAGAACAAATTCAAAACAATTATCTTGCTCAAAAACTAAAATCTCTATATTGGAATTTGTTACTAACTCCTTTTGATTATGTTTTGGCACAACCTGTAATTCCTTCAATTTTAAATTGTTTAGAATCAGAATTATCAGAGTTTCTAAGCAGTTTTATAGAAGATGATTTAAAGTTTTATCTGCGAGAGTTTTTTTCAGATAAAATCAGTCCGTTTTTTCAGCAAATAATTAAAATATTATATTCTGGACTGAAATATGACTTAAAAAATATTTTGGGAAACAATTTTATTCAATCGCATCTTAGTTATAAATATATTGTGAGTAATGAAGACTTTATTAGTTCAGCAGCATTATTTGAATTTGCTAAAATTTTAGGAGTTAAATTTGACGAGCAAAAATTAAACTTGTTTATTTCATACTGTCGAGAAATTTGGTGTATTATTCCTTTCGATCAAGCTATTATAGTTTCTGAAAAACCTCAAATAACATGGCAGAACGACTGTTCAACGAAGTTTATACAACAACCCTCTCTCACCTTTCCAGATGGTTATAGCATTTAGAAAGTCAATTAATACTAGTTGATAATAAATTTTTGTTCAAAAACTAATATAAAAACTTAAAATGTCTTCCAAAATAAATATTGTTTAAATTAACTATGTTATTAGTTGAATAGGGTATTTGACCGAGATGTCAACAAATATTAATGCGACTTTGTTATATAATTGCATCTATACATTTTTATCAAAAATTAGTTAATTATCTATTCGAGATGCAGATAAAAACTGGAGAATCATTTATCGAATTGATGACGATGCAATCTTGATTGTTGAAGTCTTTAATAAAACAACAAGAACAACATCCAAAAACGTAATTGAGGTTTGCAAAAAGCGCCTGAGCAAATATGATACCGAACAATAGGAGTAATGCGATGGATCGAGCTAAGAGAGAACGTTTGGAATCTAAAGGCTGGAAAATTGGCACAGTTTCAGATTTTTTGGAGTTAACACCTGATGAAACTATGTTTGTTGAAATTAAGCTAGCTCTCAGCCAAAACTTGAAGAAGCGCCGACAAAAACTGATGACTCAAAGTGAACTCGCTGCTAAAATTAGTTCTAGCCAACCTCGAATTGCTAAAGCTGAAAATGGCGATGCTTCAGTATCAATTGAATTGTTGATCCGGGCAATGTTAGCAACAGGTGCAACTCCTCAAGATATTGGACAGGTGATTGCTGGTGTGGAGTAAAAGCAATTCAATGGTACAATCTCAAACTTTTCTTTGTGCCTGCCTCTGCGTGAGATAATTCAACAAGGAAACAAAACCGTTCCCAACTTTTCACGCCCCAAGCGATCGCTCACTTCACCCCGACAAACAACCCGAACCCCGTTAATATAAACTGCTTGCACAATTTCATCTGAACCGCGTTTAACCATCCGAGGTTCACCATCTAAAACGGTATCTGATATCTGCACTTGTGGGCTAATTGGCTGATTTAAAGCATTAGGATCGAGTAAAACTATATCCGCTTTTGCACCAACTTTCAGAACTCCCGTATCCAGACGAAACCAACCAGCAGGTTCTCCGGTAACGCGGCAAATCGCAGCTTCCGGTGAAAGGAATTTCGTTGCCACAGCTTGTTTGAGCAAAGACAAAGCTCCATCATAGTAGCCCAGGTTACGGACGTGAGCGCCAGCATCGGTAAAACCAGGCAAAATATGCGGATGCTGCATCATCGCTAAACGGGGTTTTAGGCGATCGTTCGCTCCTGTCGCCACCCAGCGTAAATCTGTATCGTATTTTTGTAATGCGTAGATAAATAAATCTACTGGTTCTTGTTGCTTTTGACGAGCAATTTGGGCAAAACTTAACCCTTGCCAACTTGCTTCGGGACAGTGAATAACTTCCATCAAATCCAAGCGGCGATGGAATGATTTACGCCGTTTACTCAGCCATTCTTGGCGAAACTGACGACGAAAAACTTCCGATGCCCATAGTTGTTGTCTTTCTTCTCGTGACTGACAGTTATTGAGTTGTGCGCCTGTGGAGAATTCTTCAAATAAGGGAGTTACAGATCCATCAGAGTAAATGGTGAAAGGTTCAGTTAAGGTTTGAAAGCGGACATTCCCATTTAGAAGCCGATTCCAAATAAAAAGTAGGGGAGAAAATATTCGCCATAGTTTGCGATCGTGTACGGCATCTAAGGCTGAGAGGACAGTTAGCCGCAGTGGTTTTTGTCCAATTCCTGAACCCATACGCAGAATTTCTACAAAGGAAGCAAATCGTTGTAAGTTGGGCGTGACTTGAAAAACACGTTGGCTACGCCGGCACAAATCCGCCAACATTGCATATTCTTTAAATTTGGCGTGTTGAGAGGGAATTGTACAACCTTGCCATTCTCCACTCATCCGATGCCAAGGAAACATATCAATAGAAATGCCAATAAAGCCAGCATCTATTGCATCTCTGGCTATGCGCTGCATAAGTTTTAGTTCAAATTTTGTCGGCTGAACGGTTAAACTGCGTTCTAATCCCATCACATGAGCGCGTAAAGCACTGTGTCCAAACATTGGGGCAACATTGGGGCCAAGGGGTAACTGTTGCAAATGCTGTAAATATTCTGCTGGTGTCTGCCATGAAACCGACTTTTTCAACCATTTTGCAATCAGTCGATGGGAAAGTGTCTCTACTCTCTGAAAAATATCAGCCAGGATTTGGGGTTGGGCGATCGCAACAGACAAGCTACAGTTACCAATAACAACGCTGGTAACACCATGACGCACTGATTCGCTCAATCCTGGTGCAATTTCTAACTCTAAATCGTAATGAGTATGAATATCGATGAATCCAGGTGTCACCCATAACCCAGAAGCATCAACCACTTCACGCGCTGGGGTAGTTAAGGAGGGTGTGAGGGTGACAATGTGGCCGTTTTGAATGCCGATATCTCTGCGAACAGGTGGAGAGCCTAAGCCATCGAAAATTAAGCCGTTTTGAATCAGCAAATCTAACATGATTGTTTGTTTTCCTTTGATGTCGCCACCGGAAAGGGCGGGTACGCCATCGCACTACAGTATGACGCAAATATTCATTGCTACATCTTATACTACATAATCAATAACCCCTTCAAGCGATCGCTTGGAGGGTGTCTAAGAAGTCTCAAATATTTGTTGATTCCCCCTAATTCCTTTAAAAAAGGGAGAATAATAGTTTTAAAATCCCTCGATAAATTGGGGGATTTAGGGGGATCTCCAAAGGTAGGTGTATACAAAAAAACTTTTTAGACATCCTCTTAAAGTCACAGACGTTACTTAGCTTTTACATACATCGAAACAGGCATTTTTGTAACTAGCAATTTCAGTTATCTCTATCTGTCTTATGTAATAAGTCCTATACCTGTCCTAAGTAGGGTTATCTATCTATATTTGTTCGTTAAGTTGTATGAAGCAATGAAAGCAGAATACCTTTAACTTAGTTGGAGTTTTTTATGACTTACACAATTGATGAAGCAACAAGACCAGCTTTAGAAAGTTTTCAACGCTTTGATGTAGATACTCAGCTAGCCCTACTTTGGTTCGGTTATCTCGATCTTAAAGAGCAGCTACAACCAGCACCTCCTCCAAGCGTTGAAGCGCCTGCCAAAGCAGTGTTTGACAAATTCCTGGACTTGTCTAAAGAAGAGCAACTGCAAGCACAACGCGACATTATTAATGGTGCAGCTAACGATATCAGCCAAACCTATAATAGTCTAAGTCCCAATGCCAAATTAGACGTTTGGTTTCTGTTGGCACAAGGAATGGAGGATGGAAGCATAATTCAAGTGCCCTCCGACTACCAACTACCTGGTGAAACGGATGAATTTGTCGCATCGATCAAAAATCTAGAGTTTGAGCAACGGATTAATTTCATGTTGAGTGTAGTGGAAACAATGGGTTAGTCAAGTCCAACAAACCTCAAACTTTCTAGAATTAAGGATAACTCAAAGTACCAAATTAAGCTAGACTTGGCTATTTTTGCTTTACTTTAATAGACCTTAACTTAGAACTACCGCAGAGATGCTCATCTTTGCGGTAGTTTTGATGCAAATTTTATCAAGTCCGCTTGATTATACGAACTCAATTAATGATTGTAATGATTGGAACACATCCTTGGGTAAAGACGCGATTCATCGCGTCTCTACAAATGCTCTATTTGTCGCATTTTTTTCCAAGCGCACGATCGCATTATAATCAGGTACACTTCGAGCGATCTTTTTAAGCTTTCAACACTTTCAACATAAAATATTTTATAAATCTTTAAAGCAGTAGTTGAAATAAAAATCCCTGTCACAGACAGTTGACAGGGATAGCAGTTTTGAGATATTGCTTGTCTTTTAGCTAACAAAATCTTTATGGGCAGCGACAAGCATCTGAGCTTGCCTTAAAACGTTTCCGAATAAATAAAAAGGAATCTGCCAAGCTGCAACGGTAACTTCTTTGACTATATCTTGTACGCTAACTGCGATTAATTCATGCTCTGGCGGCTCTCCCTCAACTGTACCAGACCAAGTAAAAGCTAATAAGAAATCATCGTCTCCAGGCAAGGATGCAATCAAACATTCTTCTGGTGTTGGTTCGCAAATAATTCCATAATCATTTGCAAGTTCTACTAATCTTTGAAATTTGTTTCCGTTTGTCATTTGTTCTTAGGATGTAATTGAATCTCAGTTTTAGAAGAAATCATATTTTGAACTCCAGAACTCAAGTGAGTTGCTACATAGCAGAAATTACGAATTATTAATTATTCGTTGAAAATTATGAGTTATTGGAGTTGGATCGGGCTTAAGTCCAAAATCTTACCGCGATCGCTTGGTTGTATCAGCAACAATTGTTACTGTTTTAGAAAAAGCTAAACTACTTACTTTTTCGGTTTACCCTATTTACACACACCTCCATTTGTTACCATTTCAAGATTGATGCTTTAATCTCACCTTAGCTGACGCAGTGCATTGAGAATTGCGTCAGCTTTTGGGGGAACTGCTGTAAACCGAAGCAGAAAAAGATGCTCATCAACATTAGACTGTTCGATCATCTTGGCATAGATATCTTCTTCTGTAGCCATTTCTGCCTCAATCAATAACTGGAGTTTGAGATTACTCAAGAGTTCTAAAGAATGTGGCGATCGCAGCTGCGCTCCTTTTTCTGAGAGGCTAATCAATTCCCCCATAAATACTGTTCCAACTGCATGTTTTCCCTGCAAAATGGAGTATTTTACAGGTACTTTTTGAGTCAGAACGATCGTTTCTTCATCATGTTTAGGCAAGAATAAATTATATTTACCACCAATGCCACGAATTTCACAAATTGTCACAGGGTGTTTTATGCCTTTGGGTTCTATTTGTAATTGCCCAGCAATTTGTAAGTCAATATTGGCATCCTTACAGGTATTTTCGGAAATTAAAATTTGTCCTCCCACTGTATAAGATTCAATTCGAGCAGCCAAATTAACATGACTGCCAATAACTGTATATTGAGCGCGTTTTTGAGAACCAACATTTCCCGCTACGGCTTCGCCTGTATTAATTCCAATTCCCATTTCGAGGATTGGAAAATTCATTTGCTGATTTTGTTTGTTCACTTGCTGCATTGCTAATTGCATGGCAATAGCACAGGCGATCGCTCGTTGAGAATCATCCTTGCGACTAATTGGCGCACCAAATATCACAAAAATCCCATCACCCATAAACTCATTAATCGTGCCTTTATACTGGTTGATTACATCTGTCATTGTTCCCAAATAAAGATTCAAAATCTTTACTACTTCTTCTGGGGGCAATTGTTCGGAAATAGCCGAGAATCCTCTTAAATCAGATACGAGAACTGTAACCTTTCGGCGTTCTCCTCCTAGCTTTAACCCAGAAGGAGTTTCGAGGATATTGGCGACGATTTCATCAGTTAGATAGCGGCCGAGGGTTTTTCGCATCTCGGTAGCACTTTGGGCAATATACTGAGTAAGTGCGATCGCAGAACCTCCAAAAGCCAGCAATGAAGGTATAACGGGAATCCACCAACCAAGCAAAAACGCCAGAAAACTACCACCAATTAAACCGCCACCTGCCAACAAAACACTAATAGCCATGAGGGTTTTCTGGTTGCTACTGTGGCGTTGCAGCCAACACAAGCTAGCACCAATTATTGACCAGATTAAAATTAATAGCCATTCTAGCGGCTCAGGTAAACACTTAATCAATGGACGGCCTTCCATCGCCGTACTTAAAATTTGACTAATCAAATTAGCATGAATTGTCACACCCGCCATCCGTTCCGGATCAGTCAACACATTACTGCTGTAAGGTGTATAGAATAGATCCTTTAAACTTTCAGCAGTAGCACCAATTAGTACCACCTTATTTCGCATTAAATCTCTTGGAATAAGATTCTCTTGCACTTCGGTAAGAGATACTTTAGTAAACTGCTGTATCCGTCCTCGGTAGTTCAACAGCACTTGATAACTCCCGGCATCAGCTCGGACGTAACCTCCATCATTAGGTTCAAAAATTGGGAAAATACCCCGATTTAACTGCAAGTAATTAGAGTTAGTTGCCGATGGCTTGGCAGTAATACCTTCAGGTTTCAAGTACAACAATGCCAGTTTTAACCCAAAACTTTCCAGAATCTCGTCATTATTTAAATTTACGTACAATAATGCTCGTCGAATTTTGCCATCTCCATCTATGGGTAAATCATTCGACCCAATTTGATTAAGTTTCTTCAGTTCTGGAGATGAATCAACCGCCGAACTATCAATAGTATCAGAGACTTTTTGGACTCCAATCAAATTAGGAGTAGACTTAAACACCTTAAGTAAGTCTTGATGACCGGGATTTACAGGTAAATCACGATAAATATCTAAACCAATCGCTCTAGGTTTTTGCTGTTTGATTTTTTCTAACAAACTAGCAAGTTTTCCATCAGGCATAGGCCACTGTCCCTGCTTGCGGACATCTGCCTCATTAATCTCAACTATGACAATGCGGGTATCAGCCGATTCTCCTGGACGAAGGAGAAAAAATTGATCTAGTGCTGCCAATTCCAACAATTGCAGTAATCCAGTCAAGCGTATTGCAATCACCAGGGCTGTAATATTGGGAACAGCAAGTAAAACACCCCGCCATTGCCAAATGTGCGGTTTCAGCTTTGTCCACATAATATTTAGTGCTGAGTGCTGAGTTAGGAGTTAGGAGTTAGGAGTTAAGAGTTAAGAATTTTTCCTCAGCTTAATGCCCTCTGCCCAATGCGCCGTGCCCTTGTTTCGTAAATGTGCAACAATCAATCAATGGTTCGGAAGCGATCGCACTCAAACCTACAGACTTGAAAAATTGTTTCCAATCCAACCTCGCTTTGAAATTATTCGGCTCAGTCCGGCGTAGCTGCACCAAACTAGTCAGCGCTTCATGCCAAATCCCAGCTTCTGCATAGATAGTGGGCAACTTGTACAAATTCGCCTTTGCTAATGCCTCTGACAAAGTTGCTCCTGGTTGAGTGCGTTCCACCCAACCATCTACAGTCGGATTTTCACTCTTGTCTTGATTATCACAAATAATTGTTAGATACCAATGATAAGTTTTACCTACAGCGAGTGCAGGGGCACTGTCAGGAAGTTTAAAGCTAATAATTCCCGATTTATTTGGAAGTGTAAAAGAGGTTTCATAAAATACGTTCTGGTCTTCAGTCAAGAGCAGAAACTTGGCTGTTTTGAGTTGAGATGGAGGTATATACCAGAAAAATGTTGGATGTTGAGCAAATGTCAGCCCTAATTTATCTGGAGGTATTAAGGGAGTTATTAGTTGTTTGCCTTTTAGGCAAGAACTACCACGGGTAGAACCACCAGCACTTGCGGGAAGTTTTCCCCGCTGTGGTGGTTTAAATGTTTGACTAATTTGCCAAGTTTTATTGGCATGGTACGACTGAGCTTGTACCTGTGCTGTTAAAGCAGAAAGCAAATACAAAGGTAAGGAAAAGGGTACAAAATATAGAGATGGTTTAATCCCTTTCATATTGATAATGCCTGAGTTCTAGATTAGTCAGGTGAATAAATCAAGTATTCCCAAAAGCAGAGTTAGATTTTTCACTCAACTACAGAACTATTTATTAGGCATTGGGCATTGGGCATTGGGCATTGGGCACTTGTACTGAGCGGAGTCGAAGTATTGGGCATTGGGCATTGGGCACTTGTACTGAGCGGAGTCGAAGTATTGGGCATTGGGCATTGGGCACTTGTACTGAGCGGAGTCGAAGTATTGGGCATTGGGCAGAGGAGAAAGAGGTAATTTTTTATTCTCCCCCTTGTCCCCTGCTCCCCTGCTCCCCTCTCCCTACTCAAATATATGGCGATACATCTTCACCGCATTTATCTGCTAAATAGGAGAGGGCGCGGAAACGTAAGCCTACCAGTTGCTCATATAACGGGTTAATTTTACACATCGGTGGAATATGCACAATCTTGCGTCCAAATAGGGTGACATCCCGTTCAAAGGGACACTGGGCGGGAATCATTTTACACAAAAAGCGGGCTACTCTTGGGTCTTGGATATCTAGCCCATCAAGCCAGTCTTGCAGAGAGTGTAGGGCATTGATTTGACGCTTTGTCAGCCCTGTGCTGGCGATAGTGGGGGTAATTTGCTCTGGGTATTCCAGAGTGGGGCGAAGGGCTTCGAGTAACTTCTCTGGCTGTTCCAAAGCTTGACAGAACTGTTGCAGAACCTCATCTTCGCTGGGAGAATAAGTACCATCTGCGATCGCTACCATTATCGCTGTCCTTAAGAAATTTTCGGCAGCTGGTGTACCTTTACCCAACGCTGCGGCTAATTCCTCTGGCGTAATTACCTCTAGTGAGTCAAATTTAATCTTAGGAGCTAATTCATTTTCGGTGATGCTGGCAATTAATTCCTGTTCTCGATCGTCAAAATTACCATCAGCCCAAGCAATAGTAAGCAGTCCACGCAACCAAGCGGCAATCTGTTCGCTGCTGTATGGGGATTGAACGGTACTTGTCATAAACTCTATGTCTCAAGCTTTCCTCAGTCACTACTACGCTACCCTAACCAGTGACTATGAAGATAGTGGAAGCAGCACAGAAAAATAAATCAGAGAAGTTTTCAAATCGCAATAGTCGGTCTTAAGGTAAAATTCATTTGTACCATTATTGAGAATTTTTCTACTTAAAGTAAATTTAATTGGAGTATCTCAAATATTCATCAGGTTAAAGACTGTAATTTACGCTACAGAATGATGGAGTTTTCTAAGTATGCGAATCTGCCAGCTAAATATCGCCGACGCTTTTCTCTAATGAATCGTTTACTGATGTTACTTACTTCTCTATGGAATTGCGATCGCTTGGCATTAGTGAAATTAGGTTAACTCTAAAAAATTAAGGTATATAATGTTTTTCTTTGGCATTGAACATGAAGTTGCGTTTTTGAACAATGAGGGAAAATTTGCTGATTTCTCCCACACAAAATTTGCTGATTTCAATCAAATTATTGCAAGGCTACCTACATACCCCAGTGATTATCCTCAACTCCGCGTTGGCGATGCGGGTATTAAGATGAAGAGATGGTACATTGAGGGATTTGAAAGATTTGCGGATTCTGATGAAGTCATAGACTGTCATGTTAAAGGTATTGAAATTAGAACAACTATCCATTCTAATATTCTAGGCGCTATTACTGAATTATCAGAAAGTTTTAACTTGCTACGTAAGGTTGCCGCTGACTTTGGCTTATCACCAGTTTTGGTGAGTTTTAATCCCTACAATCCAGCTTTTGAGCCTCAACCCCCATTAAACAATTATGAAATTAAACAGCTAGAAGCTTATCCTGAGGAACAAACTGCTAATATTCACATGGTATCTTATGGGCCAGATTTAAATATTTCTGTGGCAGATTTGCCAACTGAAGATGTAATTGATATTGGCAGAAAGTTAACTTATTACAGTCCCTATATCGTTCCTTTTAGTTATAGCTCTCCCTTTTATAATGGAGGTTTATGGGATGGACTATCGGTACGAACATTTATCAGAACTGGCAAAAGACCAGCTACTCTGGTTTTTGTCCAAAAAGAAGAACAACTTATTAATAGCATACCTGCCTTAACAAAAATTGCTCGGATTCCGGCGGAAGTGGGACGCATCGAATTTAAGGCTTGTGATAGTTGTGATAATTTTTTAATCTATGCGGCTTTGCTGGTATTATTGAAAGGTTTGGTGTTAGATAAAACCTTACTGGGTAGAGCAACTGTACCCGATGCAGCGTTACACCAACTTTCTGCAAAAGAAGCGTTTGAAAACGAAGATATTTTTGAAAATGCGACAAAAATCTTCCAAGCAGCCGAAGTTGCTTTAGGAGATGACCCAGATGTTCGTTATTTAACGCCCTTAAAAATGCTGCTGGAAAAGCGAAAAACAAGATCCCATGAATTAATAGAAATATTTCATCACGTAAATTCAATAGAAGAGGTTATAAGGCAGACTTATCAAATTTAAAAAAAAGATTTATTTTTCTCCTTTTATTTATTAAAGGGGATTAAGCACAGTATTTATATAAATTGATACTTTACAAATGTCCTCTAAGGTGCATCTTCCTTCAATTACTTTAATTTGATAAAGTCCAGCTAACTGAACATAAATAGTATAGCTATTAGCTTGAAAAAACTAGATTAAGTCGATATACCTAGAGACTGATTTTATTATAACTAAAGATGTAGTAAACTTCATTCTAGAGATTGATGCATACCCTAGCTTTTTCAAAGTACAAGTGTAAACAGGGAACTGAAATGAAGGATTTCAATTATGAAATCTAATAATTTTGCTAAAGAATTAAGGTGGTATTTGCTTATTATCCCTTACTAATTCGATGCAGAAATACAAAAAATCTCTTCGTCAGGTTCGTTTTTCAAGAACTTCTAAATTGAAGCGGAGCTTTGCAGTTTTATTATTGCTTAAAATTGCTGAGTAAATAAAGTTATATGCTTCGCTCCTTCACTAAAAGTTCTGCGTTGTTAAAGCTGTTATCGAGGATTTCAAATGAAGATGATTACTTCTGTTTTATCTATTTTCCGTCCAGTACGTTTTTTAGTAGTAGCTTTTACTTGTGCTCTAGTATTATTCTCTAATGCTTTTCCTGCTTTTGCAATCGATAGCTACCAAAGTAATCCCACAGAAGGTACTACACAACTGCTTGACATTCAGCGCAAAACTGACGAAGCCGGTAAAGAACCACCAATAGGATTGGAAAAGACTCAAAAGGAGACTAACGAAGGACTTAATGAGGTTCAGGGAGCCGCTGATATCGACAAGCAGAAGCGTCCAGAAAATTCACAGGGTGCTACCTCTGTAGAAGAAAAAGCAAAGAGTTTCTTAGAAAAAGTTACAGGTAAGTAACAGAGTTAATACCTTGGTAATTTTTTGGTAGTAATGGGTCACTGCTTTCATGCAATGACCCATTACTACTTTTTAATGTGACGATCGCAACTGAAATTAAATATAAAAATATGTTCATCCCTATTAAGGTGTAAGTATAGCTATGAAATGTGATGATTAATCTAAACTCAATAATGTTTCCTTTGGTTGATGCGGATTATATGGAAAATTTGGCAAGTTAATAAATAAGTTTGCTTAGGGATGGAAAATAATGCGTGCGATAAACATTGGTTTGACAGACGAACAGCGTCAAGGTGTAATTAATCTGTTGAATCAGGATTTGGCAGATGCCTATTTACTGTTGGTGAAAACCAAAAAGTATCACTGGGATGTCGTTGGCCCTCAGTTCCGCTCTTTGCACCAGCTTTGGGAAGAACACTACCAAACGCTGACTCTAAATATTGATGCTTTGGCAGAGCGGGTTCGCGCTTTGGGCGGTTATCCAGTTGGTACATTGGAAGGATTTCTCAATCTTGCTACCCTCAAGGAACATGGTGGTAATGTGCCCACAGCAACAGGGATGGTAGCTAATTTAGTGGACGATCACGAGCAGGTTATTCGTAATTTGAGAGACCATGTAGATCAGTCTAGTGAAAACTTCCACGATCAAGGAACTGCTGACTTTTTGACTGGACTACTCGAACAGCATGAAGAAATAGCTTGGATGCTGCGTTCATTTATTGAAGGCGAGGCACTAGATGCAGATGGCAGACAGCCAGCAGCAGGGGCTAAGACTCCCGTAGGTGTATAGCTCATAACATCTGAGTTCAGGAAGGCTGTATGTGAAATCAATTGAGGGAGGAGCGATTCCTCCCTCAATTGATGTGAAAGAATTAATCTGCCTGGATCTACTCATTCACCTTGCCAATTTGGGAATTGAAAATTGGTTCATGCGCCAATCCCACTTAACGCCAGTCCGCTCAAGTCGGAAATTCCGCCTACGCGGCTGGTTCATTTATGTATGCTGGGGAATCTGTCTAGTGCAGTGCTCTTGGGGGCTGCTAGTGGAGCGATCGCAGGTAGTGCTGGTGCCGGTCTAGTATCGGTTCTGACTACTTTGGGAATGCCAAAAGATAAAGCGGCTATCTACCAAACTCGCTTACAAGCTGGCGAATTTTTCGTGATGGCAGAAGTTCCGAGCGATCGCACTGGCGAATTTCAATTGCTGCTCGAAAGTGCTGGTGGCGAAGAAATTAACACAATTGAGAAAACTCTGG
The DNA here is from genome assembly GCF_034530995.1 of Nostoc sp. DedQUE04. Taxonomy (NCBI): domain Bacteria; kingdom Bacillati; phylum Cyanobacteriota; class Cyanophyceae; order Nostocales; family Nostocaceae; genus Nostoc; species Nostoc sp. DedQUE04. Next base: position 71,164 of record NZ_JAVRCA010000020.1, read on the forward strand.
ATCGTTCTTGTTCAGGACAGTGTAACAGTCCAGCAGACTTGTCTTTTGAAGTTCGCGCTCATCTTTCTGATGAAGCTCAGAGTACATTCATTGAACGATATAATGCTGTACTCAATGAAAAAAGTGACGAGTTCACAGCCGAACAAGCTGCTTGGGAGACTATTCACCAACAATATGAAGAAGATGAAAATGGTGTCTGGTCTAAAGCTAAGGTTAAAGCGTGAACAAGGCAGGAGTCGAAACACTGACTTTTGCCTTTCTTGTTAAACTACTGTGCAAGACTAGATATCAGGGATTTATAACAAATAAATTATCCAATATTGTGGGGTGGGTTTTGTGGCTTACCCCACAAAAAGTAAGTATATTGGCAATAATCTGAGAATAATTGTAGATATTTATACGTATTATGGCAGGCGATCGCACTTAGATAGAAATTGCCTACTCTGGGTCTGGTTTGCATAATTTTGGGTACATTACCGCAAATGCGCTGATACTTTAATTTTCCCTCTTCATAAATTCCGCAAAAACACCGTTACGCTATTTGTGTTTGCGATCAAAACTTAGAGCATCCAGTTTATGAGGGCGGATTTATGACCAACCCTGTAAAGACGGTTATCCAAGTCAATCTGGAGATGGCTCTAGAAGTAGCTCAAGAATTAGAGCAAGCTCCATACACTCAACTCGGTGCTTATTGTTTGGAAATTTTACGGGAAATCGGATGTGCTGGTACTGAACTCCCAGTTAACTTACAAACTCGCGATCAGCAGCTAAATTTCATTACAGGCTTTGCATCTTATGCTTTTGGGGAGGTACAAAGTGTATAAAGCATTAATTGATGATATATTTTCTGATTCTGAAGATACAGAAGAAACTACCTTTCCTGCCACAGATGAAGATTTATTAATCTTAACAGAAAAATATTTAGGGTTTGAAATTCCCTCAAAGGTTTTCTTGCAAGCTATAGCCATTGCTGATTACGACGGTGCAGCTGCTTTTCGCTACGTTGATAATTATTTGATTACTCTCAAAAATAAGAAGAAGCGTAAGCAGAAGAAATTACTTGTGTTAGGTTGTTCGACTAGATTTGAAAATAATTGACGTGTTTATTCACCAGCTAACTAAAAACCAATACGATTTAGATAAGATAATTTGCACGGCTGATGTAGAGGCGTTGTATTACAACGTCTCCGCACATTTGTTTCAAAAAGACAATAAACAACAATAACAATTTATCTAGAGTTAGTGGCAGGGCAAACGCATTTTATTTACTAATAAAAAATAAAAAGGATTCTCAAGTTATCTAATTGAAGAAGGCATGAGGCAGAGAGCAGAAGACACTATTCATTCTGCCCTCTGCCTTTTTCGATAACTGTCAAACTTGATGAGATTATAAACAAAACAAATCCGATTTTTTCGGAAAATATTGATTAGCTTATTTTAAAATATATAACTCTTTAGTAAAAATAAAAACTCACGATTCGGGTAATAGATAGCTTTACCAAAGAGAGAGGTTAGGAGTGAGGTTAAGGCTCGCTAGATTAGGAAAGGCTATATGAAATTTAAAACATTATTTTTTAGTAAGCAAACTAGTAAATTAAACATATATCTAAAGAAAGAGATTAATTAATAATTAACTAAACAAATACTGTCTAGAACATCACAAATTAATTTAATACCAGACCATACTTTAGGCAGAAGGTTAAGAAAATAAATTCAGCTAACTTAGTTAATTAAATAACAACTTATCGGCTCAATACTTTTGATTTAGATCCTTGCTTGGAGTTGAGAAATAGAAAAACTTATTCTATATTTCAACAAATTACTTAGTAACAGTAGCATAAGAACCATTTAACTTCAAACTCAGGCTCAGGAGATACCAATGAACTTAAACCACAGTAAAAATTTGCTCAAAATGCTTGCTAGCCTCGTGGGAGTTGCTAGTACTGGTGCTTTAATAAGTCTTCCAGTATACGCTCTGCCCCAACCCATTTCTAGAAATTTGGAGACTAGTCAAGCCCCCATAGGTAATAGATTGTACTCTCAAGCAGGGCAATCTACAGGAGGTGATTCTACCACTGGAACGCAGCAGTATCCAAATAATGGCACTAGTGGTAGTGGAACTGGTACTAGTGGGACACAGCAGTATCCAAATAATGGCACTAGTGGAATAAATAATGGTACTGGAACACAGCAGTATCCAAATAATGGCACTAGTGGAATAAATAATGGTACTGGAACACAGCAGTACCCAAATAATGGCACTGGAACGCAGCAGTATCCAAATAATGGCACCAGTGGAACAAATAATGGTACTACCGGAACGCAGCAGTATCCAAATAATGGCACTAGTGGAACAAATAATGGTACTACCGGAACCCAGCAGTATCCGAATAATGGCACTAGTGGAACAAATAATGGTACTACCGGAACGCAGCAGTATCCGAATAATGGCACTAGTGGAACGCAGAACAATACAGGAGGTAACAACACTACAGGTGGACAAAACACTGGTGGAGGTGTCAGAGCGCTCTGGTAATTTCTTAGCCTTATACAATACAGGCTAGAGAGCTTGTTAAGCTTGCTTCCTCTACTTAGATGATTTCAAATCATGACTGTTATCAACAGTAAATGCAGTAGAAAAGATGAAATGCCCTGTCAATTGATTCGATTTCTACTGCAACTACTTTTGACAATTTTGTTTTCCCTTCCTCACAAAATTACATATCTAATGCTAGACTATTCTGTTCATCAGAATGATTTCTCAAATAACTACAGAGTATAACAATCTCAAAAATTAAACAATTGATAATTAATTTGGTACTAAAATTTTGATAGACAGAATTTAAAATTTGAAAATGCTCAAGCAATTAGATAAATTAGTTATTTTTATTTGTGCATCTGGATTAAATTTTAATCCGGCTATGTCGTTAGCTTCTGAACTAAGAGTTCCTTCTCATACTTCAACCAACAATTTAGTCTCTCAAACGGCTAATATTAATAATAATTTAATTATTCAACCTCTTCACCTAGAGATCAGCCTTCGCAACCGTCGAGTAACCCTTTATCGAGGAAAAAACCGAATTAAAAGTTATCCCATAGCAGTAGGTCGCCAAGACTGGGAAACCCCAATTGGTAATTTCCGAGTGCGTACAATGTTAGAAAACCCTACTTGGATAAACCCTTTTACAGGTAAAGCCATCCCAGGAGGAGATCCTGAAAACCCACTTGGCAAATACTGGATTGGATTTTGGACAAACGGTAAAAACTGGGTTGGCTTTCACGGTACCCCTAATCCTGATTCGGTAGGTAAGGCTGCCTCACACGGTTGTATTCGGATGTACAACAACGATGTTAGAGAATTATTCTATCAGGTTAATATGGGAACACCAGTTACTGTGGTGCGATAGCTGATATAGAGTTATGACGAAAGTCTTAGTCGAGGGTAGGTAGTTATTAACCCAAGTTGCGGCTTTTCATTTTAATCCAAAATCTAAAATCTAAAATTGTTCGGTCATTACAAATTACGGATTAGTATTACTTCTGGCAAGACAAACTTGTTCATAACTTTTACCAGCAATATCCCAAGTGAATTCTGTTTCTACCATTTGTCTGCCGTTACGAGACAATTCTGAACGCAGATGTGGACGATCGAATAGTTGACTAATAGCGGTGATGTACTCTGCTGGTTTATTAGCTCGTAATGCCCGTAATGGATGACTAGCAGCATCTACAGCTAATCCCTCTAAGCCGCGATCGCTGGCTACTACAGGTATACCAGCTGCCATTGCTTCTAAAGTTTTATTTTTAATACCAAACCCAGTCCGCATCGGTACAACGCAGATGGTGGCTTGATGTAAATATTCTGCCATCGAAGGTACACGCCCCAGCACATTAATTCCTGGTTTTTTATCAAGTGCCAAAACTTCTGCCACTGGGTGAGAACCGACAATATCGAAAGTAGTATCGGGATACAATTTTTGGATTTCTGGCAAAACTTCATTGCTGAAAAAGCAGACAGCATCAATATTTGCTAAATTATCCATTGCACCAATAAAAATTAGGCGATGTCCTCCGGGATCGGTGGTACGCTTGGGGAAAGAAACTAAATCTACGCCATTGGGAATAACTGTAATTTCACTATTGGGGTTAAATTCTTGTAGTTGAATTTTATCTTCTTGTGTTGTCGCCACAATTGCCGAAAATTTAGCGCAGTAGTTTTGCTCATAACGCCGCAAAAGTGGCAGATTGATTTTGTCTCTGAGTGAATTTTCCGAAATACCTGTTGCTAATTGGTTCTGACAGGTAGCGTAAACGGAACTATGAACATTAACAATGGTTTTTAGCTGTTTTTGAAAATGTGGCTGCACATAAATTTCATTAACGCTATGTTCGCAAGTAATTACATCACATTTTCCCGCTTCCACCCAGTTATTAATCCATGTTTGCATCTCAAGTGAGTAGCGGTTAAGTACGCTTGGCGGTGTTCCCTGCTGCAAAAATCTGCCAAATCGCTGTATTTTCTGTAATATTCCGGTGGTTTGAGAATCTGGCGGGCGTTCAAAAATAGCTAGACGATCCACACAATCGCGTAATCCTGCTACTTCTGCGTCTGTAACATCACTTTCGCGTTGAGTCACGAGGGTGACAGTATGACGTTGACTCAAGTACTTGAGTAAATTAAATGTCCTAACTTGGGTTCCTCCACGCGTTGCTGGGTAAGGAAAGGTGGAAGATAGCATTAAAATGTTCATATAAGCGTCTTCAAAAGTTTTTGGTTTAGCCAAAATAGGAAGGTGCAGCCAAAGTCAATTCTAAAGGGTGCGATCGCATCGGAATTTTAATCATAAACTCTGTTCCCTGACCAGGTGCTGAAATACAGGTTATCTGACCACCATGCTTAGAGACAATAATTTCCTGGCTAATCGACAAGCCTAAACCCGTGCCTCTACCTACGGGTTTTGTCGTAAAGAAGGGGTCAAATAAGCGATCGCGTACTTCCTCTGTCATACCGGGGCCAGTATCGCCAATCCTAATAGTCACAAAATTATCGTCAGTTACTTCGGTGCGAATCCGAATTGTGCTGCGGCAAAAGTAAATTTCCTGGGGCGATCGCTCTTTATCATACTCCTCCAAAGCATCAATTGCATTCGCCAATAGATTCATAAACACTTGGTTGAGTTGTCCTGCATAACACTCCACAAGGGGTAGGTCGCCATACTCTTTAACAAGTTGAATCCCTAGTTGGTTAGAGCTGCCTTTAAAGCGATTGTGCAAAATCAGCAGTGTGCTATCTAGCCCAGCATGAATATCCACTGACTTCATTTGGGCTTCATCGACGCGAGAAAAAATCCGTAAGGACTGAATAATTTCGCGGATGCGGTCAGCCCCAACCTTCATCGAACTCAGCAATTTAGGCAGGTCTTCACTCAGAAATTCTAAATCTATCGCTTCAGCCAGTTGTTGAATTTCAGGTAGCGGTGAGGGAGTGTACTTAGCATAGAGGTTCAAGAGGTCGAGCAAGCCTTGGGTATATTCATAGGCGTGAGTCAGATTTCCATAGATGAAGTTGACGGGATTGTTAATTTCATGGGCGACACCCGCCACCAATTGTCCCAGACTGGACATTTTTTCACTATGAACCAGTTGGCTTTGAGTTTCTTGAAGTTGGCGAAAGGCAAGTTCTAGTCGATTGGCTTGTTCTCGATAGCGTGCTTCTGATTCTTGCAATGCTTGTTCTGTACAAATTCGCTCTTGGATTTCCTGTTGCAGCAGCTGATTAGATTCAAAAAGTGCAGCCGTCCTTTCTTTCACGCGTTCTTCTAACTCAGATGTCAGTTTTAAGAGGGCGTTCTCTGCCTTAGTTCGTTCTTGAATCTCTTGTGCCAGATGCACATTTTGTTCTTGCAATTTCTTAGTCAGGTTTCGGATGCTTAAATGGATTTTGACACGGGCTAAAACCTCTTCATGCTGAAGTGGCTTAGTGATATAATCAACCGCACCAAGGTTCAACCCTCTGACCTTATCCACCGTCTCAGAAAGCGCCGTCATAAAAATTACGGGGATGTCTTTAGTTGATTCTTGAGCTTTCAAATGCTGGCAAGTTTCAAACCCATCCATACCAGGCATGAGTACGTCTAACAAAATTAGATCGGGGAGAGCATATTCGACCTGTTGAATTGCATCCTCGCCATCCTGCGCTACTAAAACTTGGAAGCCAGAATCGGCCAAAAAATCAAATAACACTCCTAAATTTGTCGGGTTGTCATCAACGATTAAGATAATGCCATTTTCGATGTTGGAAAGACTCATTAATTTACTCCTATATTTTTTAAAACTTCACGGATTTTTTTAACTTGAAAACCTTTAGCTAATTGACGCAATTCTAAAGAAAAAGGTGCATATTTAACATCCAATTCTTCCAATCGATCGACTTGTTGTACAATACCTTTGAGATCGCCTTTCATTGCTAAATTCAACAGAATTGCAATTTCGTCTGCGGAGGGAGCTACCAATGATTGCTGAAAATTTTCTTGTTTATTCTCTGTAGATACTTTTTCACCATCTTCATAAATCCATTCCAGTTTTAAGTGATACTGTAACTTTTCTAAAAGCTCTGTTATGCGGATGGGCTTAGGTAGAAAATCATTGCAACCCGCCTCCTTACTTTTGTTGAGATCGAAATCAAAAACGCTGGCAGAAGTGCCAATCACGATCGCATTTTTTAGTTCAGGCGATCGCCGAATGCGACGGGTAGTTTCAAAGCCATTCATTTGAGGCATCAGCAAATCCATTAAGATACAATCTGGATTCAATTCAAATGCCTTATTGAGACAATCATGACCATCTGCCGCTTCCACAATTTCAAATCCTAAAGGCGATAGCATCTTAACCAAGATTGCACGATTTTCTGCTCTGTCATCTGCTACAATAACTTTCCGCTTATAGCCTTTAAAACTTTGGATATTTCGTTGCTCTTTCTTGACAACATCAGCGTATTGAGAAACTTCAAGCAAATCTAAATCAAAGAAGAAAACGCTCCCTTTTCCTAAAGTACTCTTCACTTGGATTTCGCCACCCATCATCTGAACTAATTGGCGGGTAATTGCCAGTCCCAATCCCGTTCCTTCTGCTTTGCGATCGCCATCTCCTACCTGCTGGAATGGCAAAAATATCTCTTCTAATTGCTCTGGTGCCATACCAATTCCTGTATCTTCGACCTGAAACCGAATTTTACCTTCCTGATAGCCGACTTTGAAAGCCACGCCTCCAGTTTCAGTAAACTTAACGGCATTACCCAGTAAGTTAATCAAAGCTTGCCGCAACCGTTTTTCATCAGCCTTAACACCTATAGGAAGTTGAGTAATCTGTTCAAAAATTAAGCAAATACCTTTTTGTTCGGCACGGATACGGCAGATTTCGGCAATGCCTTCGAGAAATTCTGGAAAATGAAAATCCGTTAGATGGAGTTCCATTTTTCTAGCTTCAATTTTAGAGAGGTCTAAAATGTCATTGATCAGGTTCAAGAGGTGGTCGCCACACTGATGAATAATATTTACACCATCTTTTTGTGAGTTAGTTAAACTTTTTTCACGCTTAAGAATTTGGGCATAACCCAAAATGCCATTAAGCGGTGTTCTCAGTTCATGGCTCATGTTGGCAAGAAAATCACTTTTAGCACGGTTGGCTGATTGGGCGATTTCTTCTGCTTTTTGCAGATGCACATTTTTTTCCTGTAATTCTAAAGTTCGCTCTTGTACTTTGGCTTCTAAGTTAGTGTTGGCTAATTTTAAGTCTTTATAAAGACGAGCATTTTCAATGGAAATCGCCGCTTGAGAAGATAACAGTTGTAATACTTCTAAGCGATCTGATGTAAATGCGCCAATGGTGAGATTATTTTCTAAATAAAGAATGCCACTGAGTTTGCCTTGATGGATGAGCGGTGTACATAAAACGGATTTAGGTTTATGGTTGACGATGTACGTATCTGTGGTAAATGTTCCTTCACGAGTTGCATTATTGAGGACAATATTTTCTTTAGTTCGGGCTACATAGTTAATCAGTGAAATTGGTAGTTGCTGACTGGTTGATATTGGGATTCCTTGTAGCACAGTTACATCGTTTTTGTCTACTGCTCCTGATGCTTCTATTAGCAAGTCTCCTGATTTTTCTAAAATTAAGTAGCCTGTTTGAGCGCCAGCATTCTCTAGCACAATTGTCATTAATTTTGTTAGTAAATTGCCTAAAACTATTTCTCCAGAAAGAGCTTGAGATGCTTTCATAACTGTGGCTAAATCCAGGGAGTCTGAAGCATTTTCACCCGTAGAGTTAATTATCTGAGTCACATTCGTACTGACGCTTTCTCGCTTTGATATGCGAAATAGTTGAGGATATCTTTTCTCCAAGTCTTTGACTTTTGCCTTCGCTCCCCAGCAACCATATCCATAGTAGGCATCGTTGAGATAGGTATTAGCAACTTTCTCTCTACCACACGCAAAATAGAATTCTGCTGCTAGTTCCGAGGCTAGGGCTTCTTCTTGAATATATCCATGTTCTCTAGCTCCAGTTATGGCTCGGTCGTAAAACGCGATCGCTTTGGCATCTTGCTTCAATACTCGCGCTTTTTCTGCTTCTACTAAATCGTACTTATGCTGATAGTTCGCAGGAGAATGCAACGCCCATTGCTTCATTTTTTTCTGCTGCGCTATCACTTGGCTGAAATATTGTTGGCGAGCGCTTTGTGATGCACTGGGATACAAAGCTAGGAGAGTCAGAGAAGAGTAAAACTTGTGTTCGGCTTTGTACATCAATCCTTGTCCACCTTGTTCGTATTTTTCTGCCAGCAAGGCATTCTCAGCAGCGCGATCGTAATTTTTAAATAAATAACCCAGAAGCAGTTTAGAAACATAGATAGGATAAATAGCCATATAATTATTGCTATTTATCAGAATTGGCAACATTTTATTTTCATCAAAACTTTCGCCAATTAATCGATATGGTTCCGATGTTTTTTTAATTAAATTAAAACCAGTTTGTCGGACTATCTGAGCATAAATAATTTGAAACTCTTGTTTGGTTCTTTGCATTAAAGCAATATAATGCGCTTGTTTTTGGAGAGCAACTTCTAGATTTTCACCGATAAAAAACAAGTGCGTACAATAAAAACAAGCCGAATAAGAAGCATATTCTAAATCTCCTGTTTCTAGCCCTCTTTGGACACCCTCAATTAACGGTTCTATAGTATTAATACCTGGTTCTTTCCAATGCCTGATAAAATAATTAAATGTTTCATAGATTTTCGCCGTCATTTCCTTAGCATTGAATTGATTTAACAGCTTTAAGCCTAGCTGACCGAATTGATAACCAGAATCCATGTCTTCAAAAGCGCCACATAAGAACATTCCATAAAGTACATACGCATAAGCTGACAGAGGAGAGTTTCCATCTTTGAGGCAGAGATTGGTCATTTTAAAAACGACCTGTGGATAAAGTTCGGGAGCTACAATATAAACCGGAGGAATCAAATTTATCAAAATTCGCAATGCAGCTAATTTATAAACATCAGTCATTTCTGGTAATTCTATTAAATCTTCAATGCGTTTCCCTCCTAAATTCAATCTAGTCAGTCTTGTTGGGGATTTAGCTGCTAAAGGTAAACCTAGCATTTTCAGCACTTGCAGTCCGGTATTTAATGCGGCTTGCATTTGGTTTTTAGCAATATAAAACTGCATTTTTGTCTCATACACCTGGACTCGATCGAGCAGGGTTTTTGCCTGTGCCAAAACTACATTGGAAAGTATTTCTGCTCGCTCGAAATTAGTGTTGAGGAATTCTACTGCTGCTGTTTCTACATAGAGGTTGAGTGTCATGTCATACTGACACTGCCAACTATCTGCTGCAAGTAATTCCAAACCTACATTTAAATATTTAACAGATGATTCATACGCTGTTGCTGCTTTTGCTTTCTGTCCAGCTATAAGATTGAGTTGAGCCAGTCTATCTTTTTGAGGCTGTTGGGCGATGAATTCAGCACCAACATTCAGTTGGTTGACAATTTCAAAAATGTTTTCTTCAATGTCCCTTTCCGAGGTATGTATTAGTAGCAATTCACCAATTTTTAGGTGAGTCTGTTTTTTCTGATCATCTGGAATAAGAGAATAAGACGCTTGCTGTACCCGGTCGTGTAAGAACTTATAGGTAATGGGTGATGAGGGCTGGTTAATGTGCGATCGCCTATTCTCAGTCTCCATTTGTTCTGAGTCAAAAACAAGCGGTGTTTTGTAGGAATTATTGAGGGGTAGAACCAAACCTGATTGCAGAGCTTCCCACAAATCTGCTGCTGTTTTTGACTGAGATGTTTTATTAATAATCGCCAATATATCTAAAGTAAACTTGTCTCCAATGCAGGCGGCAAACTTTAACACATTCTGTGTTTTTTCAGATAGCTTTTGAATTTGGCTAACCATCAATTCAACGACATTATCAGTTATATTAACTCCCTGAATAAACTCAATATTCCATTGCCAAAAACCGCGTTCAAAGTCAAAGTATAATAAGTTGTCCTGATAAAGAGATTTGAGTAACTGAGTTAAGAAAAAGGGGTTGCCTTGGGTTTTTGTAAAAACTAACTCAGCTAACGGCTTTACTTTTAAAAGTTCGCTACGAAGAGTATCGGCTACTAACTGATTGACGTGAGCGATATCCAAAAGCTGGAGGATAATGTTATTTACGATCGCACCAGTCTGTTGAATCTCCCCCAAGGTCTGAATTAAGGGATGAGTGGCATTTACTTCGTTATCTCGATATGCACCAATTAGCAATAGATATTGGCTATCTGGGTCGGTCATAATTAACTGGATAAGCTTAAGGGAAGCTGAATCCGCCCACTGTAAGTCATCCAGAAACAAAACTAGTGGGTGTTCGGGTTGACTAAATACATGAATGAATTGTTGAAACACCCGATTAAATCGATTTTGTGATTCTGACGATCCTAATTGAGGAACTGCTAGCTGCGGCCCAATAATCCGTTCTAATTCGGGAATAACGTCTATAATTACTTGAGCGTTGGAGCCGAGTGCATTTATTAATTTTGATTTCCAAACAGCGATTTGCTCATCGGTTTCTGTTAGCAATTGCCGCATCAAATCTTGGAATGCTTGAATTAGAGAAGCAAAAGGAATATTCCGCTTGAACTGGTCAAATTTACCGGAGATAAAATAACCGCGCTGGCGCACAATCGGTTTGTGAACTTCGGCAACTAAGCACGATTTACCGATGCCTGAGTAACCAGAAACTAGCATCATTTCCGTAGTACCTGAACTGACGCGATCGAATGCTTCTAACAAAGTAGCAACTTCTATTTCCCGTCCGTAGAGTTTTTGCGGGATGGAAAATTGGCTGTATGAATCTAGTTGACCGACAATAAAGTGGGAAATCTTGCCATCCGTCTGCAACTGAGTCAGACAGGTTTCTAAATCGGCTTTTAGTCCGAGAGAGCTTTGATATCTATCTTCAGCAGTTTTAGCTAACAATTTCATGACAATGTCAGAAACCGCTGAGGGAATTTTGGGATTGAACTCTTGAGGTGCTATTGGTGTTTTGGCAATATGGCAATGAACAAATTCCAAAGAGTCAGCTGCATTAAAAGGCAGCGAACCTGTCAGCATTTCATAAAAAGTAACGCCTAAAGAATAGAAGTCGGTACGGTAATCAATTGACCGATTCATTCGTCCGGTTTGCTCCGGTGACATATAGGCGAGAGTGCCTTCTAATAAATTGGGATTGCTGATGCTTTGATTTTCTTTTTCTAAGCGCGATGCAATACTGAAGTCGATAATTTTAACTTGTCCGGTTTTTGGGTTAATAACGATATTGTCAGGTTTAATATCTTTATGAATAATCTTGGCTTGATGCAGTTGAGTGAGAGTGGATGCTAACTGAATGGCTATTTTTAGAAATTCGGTTAATGATAACTGGCGATCGCTAATATACTTTTTCAGAGATTCTGCACCAAAGTCTCCCAAAATTAGGGCTAAACCGTTATGATGATTTTCTAAAGCTAGGGACTTGACAATTCCTTCTATATCTACTAATACCTGCGATATTTTATATTCATGTCTGAGTCGGGTTAGTTCTTCGAGGCTGGGATACTCGGCTTTCAGGGCTTTAACGATCGCAAGACTTCGATCTGACTGCTTGGAAGCGCGATAAATAACGGTATTCACACCTTCATGCAGAGCTTCAATAAAGTTGTAACCGGGAAGGACAGGTATCATTTTTCTAAGCCTAAGTAGTACGATGAACTGGGCATGATGCTAATGAACTTTATCCACAACTGTCAAATAAAAGGACAATCAAGTGCTTTCTTTAGCATTCCCAGCCAGCCCAAAATTTCTCTAAGGCTAAATAAAGCTCAACATTTGGAAATATAAGCTTGGGTTAAAGGTTATTGGTGTAGATAATTGGTTTTAAAAGACGCGATGCTGCGCGTCTCTACATCTGGGTTTTGTTGCTCATTCTGAAGTGTATAGACGCTGCGCTATCTGCTTTTGGGTCAGAATACCTAACTGAATTCTGACTTCTGAATTCTGTATTAGACCTCTTGCACAAATGCAAAATTTGCCCACCCTACGGGATCTTGCTACATCCCCCAACCCCTTCTCCCAATATTGGGAGAAGGGGAGCCAATTTCAAAGTCCCTCTCCCAAGTTTGGGAGAGGGATTTAGGGTGAGGGCTTTTTATTCATACAAGAAGTCTATCGATCGCGATCTCATATTAATGACTAAAGATCAAAGCATAATCAAACCCAGTCGTACACCCACAGCAACAGCCTCAGTGCGGCTGGAGACACTGAGCTTTTGAAAAATGGATGAGAGATGAAATTTGACGGTATGCTCAGAAATATGCAAACGTTTTGCGATCGCTTTATTTCCCAACCCCGATCCAAGCATTCCTAAAACCTCTATCTCCCGTGGTGTCAAGGTTTGTACGGGATTTGTTACTACTTTTTCGCGGATAGACAGTAATTCTACAGCATTTGGGTGCAGCACCAGCAAACCAAAAGCGATCGCTTCTACAGCCGCGACAATTTCTGATTCTGTACTAGTATTAGGCAATATTCCCCGGATACCAGAACGTAACGCCGTCTCTAAGTCGATGCTGTCGAGTTCTTCAACAATGACGATCGTTGCAAATGGATATTGCTGTTCTTGAATAACTAGCAATTTTTCCCACACCGCTTGTTGAAAATTCCCGCTCAAATCTACCAGCACTACATCCGGCTGTAATTGCCCAACTTCAATCGCCAAGACATCCAAATCGGATGCACTCCCCACAACCGTCAACCGAGGATTGGTAGTTACCACAGCTGATAACCCTGCCCGCACCACAGGGGAAGTAGCAACCACCATCACTCGGATCATGTCGCCTCCACAGCAGTTTTATCGGACTGCACGGCAACATAAATCACGAATTGCTGTCTACCGCGTAGGAGTTGTAGCGGCACAGATCCTTTACTTTCATGGAGATATTTGGTTAAGTCATTTATGCTAGTGAATAATCGCCCCGAAACTCCAATTAAAACATCGCCGATTTGTATACCAGCATTTTCTGCCGCACTGTCAGGTAGAATTGACAGCACCAATAAACCCAAGCTACGCCTACCTAAAAGCACAGGTTGCAGTGTAACTCCCAGTTGCGGACGACTATTTCCCTGTAAAAAACGCTCAACGGTGTTGCTGGGAACTGCCACAGCCAAACCATTAACAATCATCGTATTAATTCCCACAACTCGACCGAGACAATCGGCAAGTGGCCCCCCAGAATTACCAGGATACAGCCGCAAATCGGCCATAACTGCTCGTGGATTATTTGCATGGATAATTCCAGTTGTCACAGCGCCACTGTCAGCAAAGGGATTACCCACTGCCAAAACTAATTCACCCACTCGTAGCGCTTCAGAATTGCCGATAGTTGCAGCAGTTAAATCAGTGGCAACAATTTTCAGGGCGGCTAAATCCTGCTGTGGATCGAATTGGGTACGCACTGCATCAAATACCCTTCCATCTGCCAATTCCACAGTTGCGCGGTTGCTGGTTGCCACATGGGCATTAGTAATAATTAGTCCGTCAGGTTGCCAAATTACACCAGAACCGACTCCTAGAGAGCCACTTTTTACTTTAACAGTGCAATCGCGTAATTTAGCAGCTACCTCTGTCAGTTCAGCAGCGATGTTAATTAATGTTGTGTTTGCCATGTTATACAGTTTTTGAGCGTGTCAAAGTAAAATCAGTCAAACGTTCGAGCAAAAAGGTCGGAGTTTCCAGTTCAGAAGCTCAACGTTCGAGCAAAAAGGTCAAAGTTCCGAGTTCAAAGCTTGAACGTTTGAGCAAAAAAGTCAAAATTCCGTGTTCAAAGCTTGAATGTTCGAGCAAAAAGGCCAAAGTTTCGTGTTCAAAAGCTCAACATTTGAGCAAAAAGGTCAAAGTTCCGCGTTCAGAGGTCAAAGTTTCGAGTTCAGAAGCTCAAATGAATAGAAAATTTAGATAAATCTTCACAAAGCTAGTTAAACCCATCCCAAATTGGGATTATTCCTCCTTAGTAGGTCGTTCGCCAACTGCGATCGCTAACTCAATTAACACTCCACCCCGGACAACTTGGACGTTGACAGCTTTACCAATGCGATCGCTACTATTGAGTAGCGCCAACACATCACCTGTATCGCCCACAGTTACGCCATCGAATGTTACCAAAACATCGCCAAGCAGCACACCTGCATTGTCAGCAGGCCCCGCAGCCTCAACATTGACAACAATTACCCCAGTTGCCGAACTTAAATTGAGAGCAGTTTTCAGGTTCTTAGGTAAACGTACAGGTTGCATTCCTACACCCAAGTATCCTTTAGAAATGCGTCCTTTTGCTACTAATTGGTCAACCACGCGATCGACTGTAGCAGTAGGAATAGTCAGAGCAGTACCACGTCGCCCCGATGTATTCATGCCTACCACAAAACCCGCCGCATCTACGAGCGGCCCACCCGCAAAGCCAGAGTAAAGGGTGATATCTGGGCGGATGAATTGGTCAATATTCCCGCCATTCATACTCCGCCAAGCACCGCTAACCACACTCACTGCACCCATCGCCGCCCTTAAATCACCTTCGCCACCTCTTGCCAGTCCTAACACGAGATGACCAACTTTGAGCGTTTTAGCATCGCCAACTTTGGCCACAGGTATTTCTGCATTTTCTAGTTTAAAAACAGCTATATCGGTGCTAGAGTCATGACCGACGAGTGTTACTGGTGCAGTACTACCATTTGATAAGGTAATAGTGATATCGTCATAGCGCTGGAGGCACTCATCAGAGGTAACAATGATGCCATTACGCCAATGAATGCCGCTTGGGGAAACACGTGTACCCCCATTCACCGCAACCACAGCACTCCCAGCTTGTTCTACGGTATCAGCTAAACTGTTGGACAAAGCCAGTAATGAAGACATAAGATTTTTGTGCAAACGTTTTTAGATGTTCATATCGTGCCGTTTTATCAACACAGATGACATCGGAAAAATGGGGAGAATTTATCCTAGAAAAATGGCTAGGATTTATATAAGCTTTTGGCGTTGCTGAATCAAAATATAAATAATTGACTTTATCGGCTCTTTTATTGAACGTAATACTAAAAACTTGTTGCTTGACAGCTTTAGAAGCTTACAGTCAAAGCCTTTAATGACATGATTATCAAATAATGCCAGTGGCTCTATCAACCATAAAATAGGCAGGAGAACCCAACTCATTCCTAGAAATGAATTATGGAGATTACTACTGAACAGTTGCTCAGAAGATATGTTGCTGGAGAAAGAAACTTTGCTGGTATTGACTTGAAGCCTGCTACTGATACGGCAGGGATAGAGTTGCTTAAAGATGCTAATTTGAGAGGAATCAACCTGAGAGGGGCTAATCTGCACTCTGCTGATCTTAAGGGGGTGGATTTGAGTAGAGCTAATCTTACTGGCACTAATTTGTGTAGTGCCAACTTGCGAGGTGCTAATTTGAGCGAGGCTATTCTGGTTGGTACTAACTTGAGAGGTGCTAGTCTTGGGAGTGCTAATCTTACTTGTGCTTGCTTGGAGAGCGCTAATCTCACTAGGGCAAGTTTGAGAGGTGCTAATTTGCTCAATGCTGATTTTAGTTGGGCAATTCTAATTGAGACAAACTTTGGTAGTGCCAGTAACTTGAAAATTAACTCCACTATGTTCTACGTCTTTTTCTGGAAAACCATTTTGCCTGATGGAACTATAGAAGTCGGCCCCAGATACAGTGAGCAGTGAGCAAGGTATTCAATTCTGGTTCAGCTATCACAAAATATCTTAGTATATCGAACTTTCCTCACAGTTATTGTTCACAAAAAAGTTCTTACTTCTCAACGCTAGTAAGGGAGGGGTTGGGGATTAGGTTTCTATTGGACTCAACTGAAAACCGCTATAAATTGAGAAACGCCTATTCTAAAGTGGAATAGGAATGAAATGGCAAATAAACAAATGCACGCTCAATCAAGAGAAATCAACTTGCTCACTCCATCTAGAGAATTACCTCTATATGGCAAGAGAATTTTAGTAACAGCACCGAGAAATTATGCTTATAGGTTATCCGAACAAATCATTAAAAAAGGTGGTTTACCTGTTTTCATGCCTACTATCGAAACCTGCTATTTATCAAACTACAATCAGTTAGATGCCGTTTTAGCCGATATAAACGAATTTGATTGGATTGTCTTTACAAGTCGAAACGGAATCACAGCATTTTTTCAGCGGATAAATGATTTGAATATTCCTATATCTGTAGTACAAAAATGTCACTTATGTGCATTAGGAAAAGATGTAGAAAGCTTATTGTCTTTTTGTGGCAAGGTAGATTTAGTCCCAACAGAATCTAGCCCAGCCGGAATTGTGGCTGAATTAGCGAAACTTCCACAAATTCACGAGAAAAAAGTGCTGATCCCGGCTCCAGAAGTTGTGGGTTTGCCTGAACCTGATGTTGTACCCAATTTGATTACGGATTTGCAACAATTGGGCATAGAAGTAACTCGCGTACCCACATATATTACGCAGGGTTTAGATAAAACTATCTACGGTATGGAATTAAACCTGATACGTCAAGGAATGATTGATGTAATTGCCTTTAGTAGCACGGCGGAAGTAGAAAGCTTTTTGACAATGGTCAAGTTACAAAGCGATTATGAACATTGTGTTATTGCATGTTTCGGCCCTTACACCACTGCTAACGCCCAAAAGTTGGGTATGAATGTCTCTATTGTGTCTAGAGATTATAGTTCATTTGAGGGATTTGCTGAAGCGATCGCAGCATTTTTCCTTGTGTGATTTTCCTGTCAAGTTTCTGGTACATGTAAACTCGCTCCACTAAGCGTTTGAGAATCTAGAACAGTCAACTACAATCAACTCTAGACTAGCAGCACATAAACTCGTAGTATCGAATATGGAGTTTATTAGAACTAGGGATTGTTACATGGCAACTTATAAAGTCACATTAAAGACCCCAGAAGGCGATAAAACAATTAATGTTGAAGATGATGTGTACATCTTAGATGCCGCTGTCGATGACGAAGGCATAGACATACCCTACTCTTGTAGGGCTGGTTCTTGCTCTAGCTGCACCGGCAAATTGATTTCAGGTACGATTAACCAAGACGATCAGAACTTTTTAGATGACGACCAAGTTAACGATGGATTTGTCCTCACCTGTGTTGCCTATGCTACTTCTGACTGTACAATCTTAACCCATCAAGAAGATGAGCTTTAGAGATCGCTAACGAGGAATACGATCTGGACTTGCCTTCTTCCTGTAGCGCTGGTTCTTGCTCTACCTGCACCGGGAAGCTGTCAGGTACAGTGAACCAAGACGATCGGAACTTCTTAGATGACGAGCAAATTGACGCAGGATTCGTCCTCACCTGCGTGGCCTATGCTACTTCTGACTGTGTAATTGAAACCTATCAAGAGGAAGTGCTTAACGGTTAAGAGTGGGTGAGGATTGAGGGCATTGGTGTCAACTTAAGCCCAAACCCTTTTCAAATCTCGTTTCTCTGAGTGAAAATGCTGCTTATTGGGCTGCTGCCTCCGTTACTGGTGGTAGCAGCCCCCATTGTATTCGTCACCCTAAAAAATGTATGGCAATTAAGCTGCGATCGCAAGTGGTTATAAAATGTGCAGCAACATTTTGATAATTTGCATTCTCTCAAAGATGAGCTAAAACTTACAACCGCTTCCCCTCTCCCTCTGGGAGAGGGGTTAGGGGTGAGGGCGGAAATTTAGACTTCTAGGGGAGAGGTTTTCCAATCTTTTGATTTAGCGCAGAGACTTTAAGCTTTCAGTCTTTTGCACTAAGAAATCAGTGAAGATACTCATAATGGTGCGCTGACGTAATTTCACATTAGCATTAATGGACATCCCTGATTGCAAAGGAATTTGACGCTGATTAATCAGTAACTTCTGCCCATGTAAGCGGACTTTTGCGGAAAAACGCCAGAAATTATAAACTTGGTCTGGAGGTAAGGCATCAGAGCCAATCTCAACTAGTTCGCCTTTGATATCACCATACTCTTGGAAGGGAAAGGAATCAATTCTCACATCGACTTGTTGCCCTTCTTGGACAAAGCCGATGTCGCGATTGGTGATGTAGACGTTAGCAACCAAGTTACCACTAGGAACAAGTTTCAGAAGCGGTTCGCTGGAATTAACTACAAATCCTGCTGTTTTAGCTTTAAGTTCAAAGACAGTACCATCTACAGGTGCGGTAATTTTCTGATATTTCAGAGTTTGTTCTGCCTGAATTAACTTACTATTAATTTCTCCAATCTGACTATTAATTTCATAGAGGCGTTTCTGATTATCTACAATTACCTTGGTTAATTGGCTGTCAATTCCGGCAATGTTTTTGTCATTATCTGTAATTTTGGCTAGTAAATCTTCTTGAGACACAGCCGCAGTATTGCGAAGTTTTTGATTTGACTGTGCGATCGCTAATTGTAATCGCTGCTGTTCCCGATTCAGTCGAATCACTTCTGCTTGTTTGCTGCTGACATCCTGCTGTTGTTTCAAATATTGCACCTGCGAAATCGCCCCCTGCTGCGCTAGAGGTTCAAACTTGTGGAGAATTTGTTGATTAATTGTCAGCAACTCTTTAGCGCTAGTTAATTCCGCTTGAGTTTGGAAAAATTGCTGTTGCGTCTGTCCCGTTTCTAAATTAGCTGTGGCTAAACGCGATTCCAATTCTATTTGGCGATTTCGCAAGCGTAACTGTTGCTCTGTTGTGAGACTATTTCCAGCAGTCGCACCATTTAATTGTGTCCGGTACAACTGGTTTTCGGCAATAATCGCGGCTCGGCTTTTGGTCAAGAAGGCCAGTTCTGGTTTAATTTTCAACAGAGCAGTTTGCTGTGCTACTTCCTGTAGTGATATGTTCCCTTGCATCTGGCGGCGATAGAAGTCATTTTCTTGCTCTAGCGCCTGTTTCGCCAGCAATTGAGCCGCCCGACTTTGTTTTAATGAAGTTAACTCCGCCTCCGAAGTAGTTTTTTCTAGGGTAACGAGTGTTTCACCTTTTTTGACTCGCTGACCATCTTTGACTAAAATCTGATTGACAACACCATGAACCGGAGCCTGAATTTCTTTGACTGCACCCTGTGGTTCTAGCTTGCCAGTAGCATGAATTGATTCATCAATTTTGAACACCGAAGCCCAGATTACTGCAAAGGTACTAACTCCAACAATAGTCCAGGCGATCGCTCTTGACCAAGTAGGAGTTTGTTGTAAAAGTACTGGTTGATCGAATTTATATTGAATATTCATTGGGGAATGGGGAATGGGGGATTGGGCATTGGGGAGTGCTGAGAGACGCGATTCATCGCGTCTGTACAAGAGTTAGAAGTGCTAAGGTTAAAATTCCGAGTTTAGAAGCTCAACGTTCAAGTAAAAAGGTGCAACTTTCGAGTTCAAAGGCTTAACGTTCAAGCAAAAAGGTGCAACTTTCGAGTTCAAAGGCTCAACGTTCCAGCAAAAAGGTGCAACTTCCGAGTTCAAAGGCTCAACGTTCCAGCAAAAAGGTGCAACTTCCGAGTTCAAAGGCTCAACGTTCAAGTAAAAAAGCGCAACTTCCGAGTTCAAAGGCTCAACGTTCCAGTAAAAAGGTGCAACTTCCAAGTTCAAAGGCTGAAGTATCGAATTTTAAGCTTGAAATTTCATTATCTAAAGTTGAAGCGATAGTATTTACTGCTGACAAATGACAAATGACAAATGACTAATGACTAATGACTACACTTTCGCTTCCTGTTGCTGATACAGACAGTAGTAATAACCTTTGAGCGCCATCAATTCTTCATGAGTTCCCTGTTCTACCACAGCACCTCCATCCATCATGAGAATGACATCGGCATTGCGAATTGTGCTGAGGCGGTGAGTAATGAAAAACACTGTTTTTTCTCGGAAAGCTGACGCTAAGTTACGGCAAACTTGGGCTTCGGCATTGTAATCTAAGGCACTGGTAGCTTCATCAAGAATCAGTAATTGCGGGTTTTGCAGGACAGTACGAGCGATCGCTACTCGTTGGCGTTGTCCCCCAGACAGTCCCGAACCTCGCTCACCCACACGGGTGTTATAGCCACTGGGCAAAGACATAATAAAGTCGTGGGCATAAGCTATTTTGGCAGCAGTAATAATTTCTTCATCGCTAGCATCAGGATATCCCAAGGCAATGTTTTCGCGGATGGTGCCATCGAATAGTAAGGTATCTTGTAACACCATACCAATCTGACGGCGTAAAGAATAAAGTTCTACTTTGCTGATATCATAGCCATCAATCAAGATTTTGCCGGACTTGGGTTCGTAAAGTCTGGGTAATAATTTTAGCAGTGTACTTTTACCGGAACCGCTTTGACCAACAATTCCCACAAAGGAGCCAGCCGGAAAATCTAAGTTAATATTGCACAGTTGCAATGGCCCGTGTTCCGAGAAACTGAAGCTGAGATTTTCAAAGCGGACGCTACCTTGAACGCTGGGCATAAGAATATTTTGACAGTTACCGATTTCTACTTCTTGGGGAGTATCTAAAATATCAGCAAGGCGTTGCAGAGATAAAGCGGTTTCTTGGAAGTTCTGCCAAAGTTGCATTAGGCGTAACAACGGACTAGTAACATAACCAGCCAAGATGCGAAAAGCGATGAGTTGTCCCAAGGTTAGATGCTGATTGAGAACTAGAAAAGCTCCCACCCACAGCACTAACATACTGGAAAACTTGTTGAGAAAACTGCTAACAGAACCGGCAGTAGTTTGGGTGGAAACTGTTTTGAAACCTGCGCTGATGTAACGAGCATAGCGTTCTTGCCATTGCCAACGCGATCGCATTTCTAAATTTTGCGCCTTGACTGTCTGCATTCCCCCCATCACTTCCACTAAATAAGATTGCGTCTCGGCATTGCATTCTGCTTTTTCTTGCAATTGTCGCCGCATCACAGGTGATACCATCAAGTTGAGTAAGCCAAACAACGGTACTGTTGCCAAAGCTACCAAGGTCAACACCGGGCTGTAAATCGCCATTACTACAATGTAGACCACTGAAAATACCGCATCCATCACCACAGTTAAAGCTGTACCAGTTAAGAAAGAGCGAATATTTTCCAACTCGTGAATTCGCGTTGCCAATTCTCCCACGGGACGGCGTTCAAAGTAAGATAATGGCAGACGCAACAGATGATTAATCACCTCAGAACCAAGGGCGAGGTCAATTCGGTTAGTAGTATCTGTAAATAAATGAGTGCGGATACTGGTAAGTATTGCTTCGATGACTGCTACTACTAGCAAAAAGATGCCAAAAACTTCCAGGGTATCAGGACTATTGCCAACCAATACTTTATCAATAATCACCTGTGTGGCGAGGGGATTTACCAGCCCAAACAGTTGAATAACAATGGAAGCGATTAGCACTTCAATTAATACTTTGCGATAGCGCCGCAGCGAAGGTACAAACCAACTTAAACTAAACCGCGCCTTGGGAGTATTTTTGGTAGTTTGTAGCAGCAGGACTTCTCCTTCAGCCCCCCAGTTTTCTGCAAAGTCTCGTAATTTGTAGCGCAGTAGTCCCATCTCTGGAACGGCAATGAGTAACTCTTGATCGCTATTTTTGTAAATAATTGCAAAACTATCTTGCCAAGAAATCATCACTGGTAGTTGCAAGCGTCCGACTGCGGTAGCGGGAACTTTTACCATCTGTGTTGTCAACCCCATCAACTCAGCAGCAGCAGCGCAAAATTGCAGAGATATAACGCCTTTTTGTTCGTGCTGCTTTGTCAACACCCGTTGCAATGTATCTCTGCGCCAGGAGATGTTAAAGTATTGGCTCAACATTTGGAAGCAAGCTAGTGTTGCATCCAGGGGCCCTCTACCTTTGATATAAGGAAACTTCTTTTGTTTACCCTTAGCTGCTGGTGCTTCTGTGACAGTAATTTCTGAGGCGTAGGGAATCTCGGCGGGTAAGAGTGTTTTTGGTGTAGGAAAAGCGAGATTTTCTCTAAATATTGATTTGGGCAATCCCACCAGACGCATATTTGTATTAAATTTCAGCTTGGGGTTGAGTTCATCTAACTCTAAGCGACTCCCCACAGGGAACTCAGCATCAAAATTACTGCTGACTAACCACAAAAATTCTGAATCTAACTGCTGCTGAAAGACTTTGCGTGCAGGAATTGTTTGGATAATCGCAACTTCAGTTGCAGCTTGGGCAAATTTAACTAAATTTCTGCTACCATCTGCGCGACGGCTGAGTTCTTCGGTAAGCAGTTCATGCACTTCTAAAAGAGTAATCTCATTTTGCAAGGCGTGGACAAAAGCCTCTTCCTGCTTGAGTAAAGTTAGAAAACCAGCAATAGGTAGATTAATCGCGATAACTTCAGTAGAAGCGATCGCAGTTTCACAAGCAATACCCCGCATATAACTTACCCAACCCAAAACCTCTCCTTGAGAGAGTAACTTCAGTGTCGCCGGATTTTGTCCTTGGGAATTGCAGGTTAATAAACGCGCTTGCCCTTGGTAGATAATGCTAATCCAATTGGGCATAGCTTCTCTGGTTACTATTACCTGCCCGATGCGATAACGACAAAATTGCACCTTGTCGAGCAAATTTTCTAAAACATTTGGTGACAGATAATTGAAAGGAAATAGTTCAGCAATATATTCTTGAATATCAACGGTTGTATTTGTCATCATCTCTTGCACGCGATTTTAATAATTTTTAAGCAGCTTTCGCTTCTTGAGGCTGTGCTGGTTTGCTGTTGATTCCCATCCAGGCTTTTTCTTCTGGTGATAGTTGACTTAGTTGCTGTTGAAACCAAGCTTCAAAATTCTCTTGCAGCAATCGTTGGCGCATAAAATCGTCCAACTGGGCACTGATAAACTTTTCCACACGGATAATTATCCATGAGTCTCCAAAGGGTACGGGTGCTTGAACTATACCTACTTGACTTGTGCAAAGTAACTGAGCAAAATTGGGAGTTATAGTACCAAGTTCTACTGGGCCGATGATGCCATTTGTATCAGCTTCTGTCCCTTGAGAATATTCACGCGCCAACTCAGAAAATGATTGTTCTCCTTCTGTAATTCGGAAGAATAGCTCGTTAGCAGTTCCTCTACTATTAGTCCGAATTAAAGAATAAATGACTTTATCAAAATGTCTTTTGTATTTGAGAAAATAAGATTCTAGTTGATGTCCCCAAGTTATTTGCTTAAACTTTTCGACTCTCAGCTTCCGGGTGGCGAAAAGTTCTAATTGTTCTTGAGTTAAACCATAACGCAAACACCAATTTTGGATTTTTTCTTCGCTGTTTAAATCCCAAAGCTGATAAAATTGCTCTAGAGCGTGAGATATTTCGGTTTGTGTGCAGATGATTGGTGCGATCGCTAATTCAATAATGCTCTGAGATAACAATTGCGGAATTAGATTGTAACTTGCTAAAAAGGGAATAATTTCTGGCGGTAAGATAGCGCTGCCGCTACGCCCATCGTAGACATCGCCTAGTTGTAATGTTTTATTCATAATATTTATGCAAATATTTAAGCCGTGCAAAGATATATTTAGAAATGCATGCAAGCGGTATTCAGGTATGGATTTGTACCGCTTGCATCATTTGCATACTCTTGAAAGCATTGCTGTACAAAACTTTCAAGTACTACTCACCACTGCCAATGCCTAAACTTAAGCTTCGGGGGTAGTGAAGTGATCGAACGTCACAGTGTAAGCACTACTGTTAGAGAATTGATTGACTTGCAAGAAGTAGTCACCAGATTGTCTAATATTAGAAATTAACTCTGCCTGACCTAAACCTCCAGTAGAACGCGCAACTTCCTCACCAACGTCAACGATGCGATCGCCGTCCAAGTCTCGAATTAGTCGGATGTCAACATCGGCATTGGCGCTGATTCCACTCAAGCGAATGTTGACACCTTCAAACAATCCCAAAGAGAAGTTGTAAACATCTGCGGTATTATTGTTACTGACGTTACCAAAACGGGTGACATCACCTGACAGATTACCAAGTACAAATTCCTTCGGCAGAAGATTGCTGAAACCGCCTGTAGAATTGGATGTAGTCGCAGACAAGTCTAAATCGTAACTGACACCGCCCGAACTACCTGAAGCAAAGCGAGATACTTCGGCAAAATAAGTACCTGCGTTGGCTCTAACGTTAATCGCGTCATCAACGTTGCCTAACTTAGTGGAACTTTCAATAAATCCATTTATTCTGTCAGTAGCGTCTAATATACCGTTAGCATTAACATCACGAAACAGTCTCAGGTCGGCATCATCACCAGTGCTAATGTTGTTAAGAGACAAGTTGATGTTTTTAGTACTGTCGATTGAGAACCTAAAGACATCTGTGGGTTCAACTGCATTTAAGAAGCCATTCAAAGGACGAGGGGTGCTAGCTAATGAACCAAGGTTTACAGTACTCATTTTTTCTCCTTAAGATTATTGATTGTGTGTTAGTCAAATTCAGATTAAGTTGTGGTTTGCACAAATGTAAATTCCGATTTAAATCGACATTTACTAGATTTTATAAGCTTAGATTTTGATGAAAATAAAGAACATTTATTATTTTCAAGAGAGCCTTAGCTGTTTGGTTTTGTGCTTGCCGCGTTCAGAACCTGTTGTTTAACCATGAGTCTAAATTAAACTGTTTATTGAATAAACACAGCATGAAAAAGACTTCTATAGTTAGGTGTTTTTTAAAGTAGATTCCAAATGCTTTGTATGATTTAGTCAGAAAAAGTCATATAATTCGCCGTTGCCGTAATTGAGAATGAGTTTGCTCGAATAAGGGATATGTAAAGAAGTAGGCGAAAGCTTGCCTCAGGCGATCGCTTTGGCAAACCTTGGTAACACTAAAAAATTGTTGTATAAAATTGATCCAAAAAAACCTCTGAGTTACCAGAGGTTTCTTATGATTAAATCTTTAGCGTCAATTTTGTTGAAATATTTGATGAGTGCAGCTATAATTTATGCAATGAAGCGGTATTCAGGTATAACTCTCTGCCGTTTGCATCATTTGCATACCTTTGAAAGCATTGCCGTACAATACTTTCAAGTACTATTCACCACTTTCGATGCTTAAACTTAAGCTTCGGAGGTGGTGAAATGGTCAAAACTCAAAGTGTAATTAGTGCTACCTTTGAATTGATCGACCTGTAGAAAGTAATCACCAGCATCCTTAATATTGGAAATAATATCTGAGGTAATACCGCTGTTAATAGAACGGGCAATTTCCTCTCCTACCTCAACTCTGCCATTGCGATTAAAGTCTCGAATTAGTCGGATATCAGCATCATTGCTTAGTCCGCTCAATGTGATATTGACACCCTCAAAGCTTCCTAGAGAAAAATGGTAAACATCAGCGGTATTGTTGTCACTGATAAAACCAGTACGCGCGATATCACCTGATAAGTCACCAAGTTCAAATTCCTTGGGCAAAAGATTGTTGAAATCGAGTGTTGAATTGGGTATCGTTGCAGACCAGTCTAAATCGTAAGTCACAGCGCCGGAACCAGAAAAGCGAGAGACTTCAGCAAAATAAGTACCTGCATTTGCTCTGACATTAATTGATTCATCAAAGTTGCTGCCATTGCGTGAACTTGCAACCAATCCATTCGCTCGGTCGGCCGCGTCTAATATGCCGTTACTGTTAACGTCTCGAAAAAGTCTCAGATCGGAATCATCACCAGCACTAATCTCGTTAAGAGACAAGTTAACGTTTCTGGTACTGCTGATTTGGAACTGATAGACATCAGTAGGGTCTGGTGTTTCAAAAGAAAAGTGAGAAGGGGTGCTAGACAGAGTACCAAGATTGAAATTAGTCATTTTTTTGTTTTTTTGGTGTAAATAGTTATTTGGTTAAAGCAAGATTAGTTTTAGTTAAGCCTGATGTAATTTTTTTGTCTAGAGTGTGGAGTAAAAGCGGCAAAGTTCAGGTATGATTCTCTGCCGCTTGCATCATTTGCATACTCTTGAAAGCATTGCCGTACAAAGCTTTCAATTACTATTCACCACTGCCAATGCCTAAACTTAAGCAGGGACAGAGAATTGGCTAAAAGACACATTATAGTTAGTGTTGCCAGTGAATTCAGTTACCTGCAAGAAGTAGTCGCCAGGAGTGTTAATGTTGGAAATCAGTTCTGAAGTAATACCTCCATTATTAGAAGTGGCAATTACCTCACCTGCATCGACGATGCGATTGTTGTTAGAGTCTCGAATCACCCGGATATCAGCATCGCTGCTTAATCCTTCCAATCTGATGTCGACTTTCTCACGAAATCCCAAAGAGAAGCTATAAACATCAGTAGTGTTCTGGTTATTGACGTTACCTGTACGAGTGGTATTACCTGACAAGTGACCAAGTACAAATTCTTTGGGAAGAAGGTTGCTAGAACTAGCTGAAATCGGAAAAGTTCCAGCAGGTTCAGTTGCAGACAAGGCTAAATCGTAACTGACATTTCCTGAACTACCTGGAGCAAAGCGAGATACTTCCGCAAAAAAAGTACCTGAGCTAGTTTTAAAGTTAATCGCCTCATCTTGGTTGCTTCCGCGATTGGAAACAATTCCAACTTTTCGGTCGAAGTCGTCTAGTACGCCGTTATTGTTCGCATCTCGAAACAGCCTGATGTCGGCATCATCACCCGCGCTAATGTCTGTCAGAGAAAGGTTGATATTTTTGCCACTGGTAATTTTGAACTGAAAGACATCTGTGGGATCGGATGTAGTTAAATCAAAGTTATTCTTAACAACAGGAGTGCTACCGAGTGTACCAAGATTGAAAAGTGCCATTTTTTTTGTCCTTTAGATGTTGATTGTAATGCGGTCAAGTTCGTTCAGATTAAGTTATGGTTTGCACAGATGTAAATCTTCGATTTAAATCGATATTTACTGGAATTTAGTGGCTTAGAGTTTGATGAAAATAAAGACTATTTATTATTTTCAATAGAGTCTTAGCTGTTTGGTTTTGTGCTTGCTGTGTTCAGAACTTGTTGTTTAACCATGAATCTAAATTAAACTGTTTTTTCAATAAGCACAGCATGAAAAAGACTTCTATAGTTAGGTGTTTGTGAAAGTAAATTCTAAGTGCTTTGTATTGTTTAGTCATAAAAAGTCTTATGACTCACCATTGGCGTAATCGAGAATGAGTTTGATGAAATAACAGATGTGTGAAGAATTAGGCAAAAGCTTGTATCAAGGCGATGGTATACTAGACAATGCATTCCTGTACGCCACGAGGTTATTAGGAACATTCTTAGTACGCCATATGAACAGAAGTTCATTAGTGCTTCGAGTCGGCTACCGATTCACCTTCATCCCGACGACGAGATTGCTCAACGCCTTTATAGTGAGCCGAACCGCAAAACCGAAGCATGGCATATTTTGTGGGCAGCACCGAATGCCAGCATTTTAGCAGGTGTAAAAATTGGTGTAGTTCTTGCTGGAGGAAAACTCCCCTCTTGGTAGTCGTACCCTTCGGGGGAAGCAAGCTACGCATAGCGTCCCGTAGGGAAGGGAGTCGAAACACTGTTTCCTGCCGTGACCAAACGGAACAGGGGTTTAGGACAAGAACACCAAATTTTCTTGTTTTGTGGCTCTTATTAAGGAAGGGTGCTACTCCGATCTTAATAAAACTTCCAGCATAGCTGCCTCCCGCCTACTTAAACTTCATCATCGGCGTGGTGGCAGACAAAAATGCTCTCTATTTAGCAATATTCAACGAATGGTTCCGTTATTCTCTTATATAACCTGATTTTAAGTATTTATCTTTTGTTTGCTAATGCTTATTGACTAATAAATGATTTTAAAAAATTTACTTAAACAATTGATATAAATAAAATGTTCATAACAACCACTTTCTCGTGTGGCAGATTTATGATAGTTATTAGGCACCTAAATATAATGCTTTTTTTTAGATAACCTGGCAAAGATTGGTAATGTATATGCCATAATGTCACGAGCTAGGGGTATATAAACTTATTGTTATACTTCATCACGTAAGTGGGGAAGGTATCAGTATTGGCTACGAAAAAACATAATGCTACTAGCTCGAACCGATTGATGAACGATCGGGTCAAAACTCTTGCTATATCTGGAAACCCAATATTTGGGTCTGGATTTAGTCTATAGCAAGGGTTGATTGAGTTATGGATAGGGAGGAAATTTGATGAAGTTGTTAGATTTAGAGAATCCTGAGGTTAAATTGACCTCTAAAACAGATAGTAATTTTGTGGACTTAACAGCAGCACACCCACGACCATTGTTAAAGCGATCGCGCTGGCAAACTTTAAATGGGCTGTGGAAATTCGCATTTGATGACCAAGGAAAATGTGTTGAACCCAGCGATTTTAGCGAATGGTGTCATCATATAGAAGTTCCTTATGCGCCCGAATCTACCAAAAGTGGGATTAACGATCGCGGTTTTCATCCAAACTGCTGGTACGAGCGAGAATTTGAAACACCATCAGGGGACGGCAGATTACTGTTACACTTTGGTGCTGTGGACTATCGCGCTCGTGTGTGGATAAACGATAAATATATAGCCGAGCATGAAGGCGGACACACCTCTTTCACTCTCGATATAACCCATGCTTTAAATGACACTGGTACAACCAAGGTAACAGTGTGGGCGCAAGACGATCCGCACGACCTCGCCAAACCTCGTGGTAAACAAGATTGGCAGTTGAAACCCCATAGTATTTGGTATCCTCGCACAAGCGGTATTTGGCAGACAGTCTGGCTGGAACGCGTAGGTGAGGCTTATATCGGTAATCTTCGTTGGATTCCCGACTGCGAACGCTGGGAAATTGGGTTTGAACTTGGACTGGCTGGCAATTTACCTACTTCAAATGTACAAATCAAAATTAAACTCAGCGCTGGCGATCGCCTGTTAGCAAGCGATACCTATGAAGTATTCAATGGGGAAATTAGCCGCCGCATTGTTCTGAGCGATCCGGGTATTGACGACTGTCGCAATGAATTACTGTGGAGTCCAGAAAAGCCGACGCTGATCGATGCCCAAATTCAGCTATGGGATAAAGATCGTCTGTTAGATGAAGTGCAATCTTATACAGCGATGCGGACTGTCAGCGTCCAGCGCGATCGCTTTATGCTCAACGGTCGCCCCTACTATCTGAGGTTAGTTCTCGACCAAGGTTATTGGCCTGAGACATTAATGACTCCACCTAATGACGAAGCATTACGACGTGATGTAGAACTCGTAAAAGCTATGGGTTTTAACGGAGTACGCAAACACCAAAAAATTGAAGACCCCCGCTTTTTATATTGGGCAGACGTTTTAGGGTTGTTAGTATGGGAGGAGATGCCCAGCGCTTACCGCTTCACACCGAAAGCTGTGGAACGGATGACCCGTGAATGGACGGAAATTATCAAGCGAGATGTTAGCCATCCTTGTATTGTGGCGTGGGTGCCGTTTAATGAATCTTGGGGAGTGCCAAATTTGACTGAAACGGCGGCTCATCGTAACTACGTATTGGCAATGTATCATCTGACTAAGACTCTCGATCCGACTCGCCCAGTAATTGGTAACGATGGTTGGGAAAGTACCGATACCGACATCCTCGCTATTCACGACTATGAACGCCACCCTGAACGATTAGCCCATCGCTACAGACCGGATATTCAAGTATCGGATCTATTTGAGCGTAGCCGTCCTGGGGGACGTATTCTCACCTTGGATAACTATCCCCATCAAGGACAACCAGTGATGTTAACTGAGTTTGGTGGTATCGCCTATGCCCCTCTTGACGAACCTAATGCCGATCAAGCTTGGGGATATGAAAACTGCTCGAATATCTCCGAATTAGAAATGAAATATGCTGCTCTCTTGGAAACCGTTAATAACATTGAGCTATTTAGCGGATTCTGTTACACACAATTAACTGATACCTTCCAAGAAGCTAACGGTTTATTGTACGGCGATCGCACGCCGAAATTTCCCATTGAGGCAATCCGCGCAGCAACCCTCTCAGGACAAGGTTTATGTACTCCCACAAGCTGTTAAAGCCCGACGGACGCAAACTCAAATTATACAGTCGCTACCCAATTACTAGTCAGTTAGAAGCCCCTAGCCCTAGTAATGAGCCAGTGCAAGCTAATCCCCACTTGCGCTGGCACCCCTTGCGGGGCGAATGGGTAGCTTATGCTAGTCACCGTCAAGGGCGGACATTCATGCCGCCTCCAGAATACAATCCCCTCGCACCTACCACTAACCCTGAGTTCCCAACGGAACTACCACAAGGTAAGTATGATGTGGCAGTGTTTGATAACCGCTTTCCCTCAATGAGTCCGACAGCCAACAATCCACCCGATACGATCGTGGAAACGTTACCAGCTAATGGAGCCTGTGAGGTAGTGGTTTTTACTCAAGATGCCCGCGCCTCTCTCAGTTCCTTACAGTTGGATCATCTAGATTTGCTGTTGTCAGTGTGGGGCGATCGCACCCGCGAACTCGGACTAAATCCCCAAATCCAATACGTGCTGCCCTTTGAAAATAAAGGTGTAGAGGTGGGTGTAACATTGCACCATCCCCACGGGCAAATTTACGCCTATCCTTTTATACCGCCTGTTCCAGCGCGAATGCTGGCGATGCAGCAGGAGTATTATGAACAACATCAGCGTGGTTTACTGCAAGACTTGATTCAGAAGGAAATTGCAGACGATCGACGGATTATTTATCAAGATGAGTATGCGATCGCATTTGTCCCAGTTTGCGCTCGTTACCCCTATGAAGTCTGGATTGCACCAAAAGAACCAGTTGGCACTTTTATGGATCTTACCCCACAGCAACGTTGGGGACTTGCCAAAGCCTTAAAAACTGTCACTCTCAAGTATGACGGTTTGTGGAATCGCCCGTTTCCTTACTTGATGGCTTGGTTCCAAGCACCAACTGACGGTTTAGCTCATCCCGAAGCGCATTTACACGCCGAGTTTTTTCCACCATACCGGACAAGCGAAAGGCTGAAATATCTCGCGGGAACTGAACTCGCAGCGGGGATGTTTGCCAATGATGCCTTACCGGAAGAGAAAGCGAAGGAACTACAAGCCGTGGTGGTAAACATTGAAGAACCGATTTCGGTGTGACAGGGTTTGGAACTGTAACTTAATTTCTGAACAAACCAACGCATAAATTGGAAGTTTGTCCACCTCTTGAATTAGTTCATCAACAAACTGTCTTAACCGTTCCTTCTAATCGGGGACGGTTTTTAACTTTTCTGTAATCCCGTTTCACGTTAATAATATAAAAAACAGATTGAACTAAAAATTGAGATATATTTCTTCGCTCCATTTCTGTCTGTGCATGACGAGAAATTTTATACTTCATTTTTATTCTGTTTTCTTCTCAAGCATGGTTTTATTTAAGCAGAAGATAAATACTAATTGCTTTTTATTTAGTGGATAGTGTAGAGACCCGAAGTTTCGCATCTCTATAGGCCTATCTATGGTTCTCCAAAAAATTCTTAACCGAACTGTATTTGTTGATAATTTCTCAATTTAATCCGAAAGAAACTCTGCCTTTCTACTGCTTCTTATAAATTACAACTACATATTTAAGGTATGTCTATGCTAACTAAAAAATATTTAGTCAGCAAAGCAAGTTTTGTTTTGTAAATGGATTTAAATAGCTATTTAGCTATTTAACTATTAAAAATAAGTATTGCAAAAATTTTACAAATATGTGAGCTAATACTTTTATAAAAAGTCAACAATTACGAAGAAATATTTCGTTTTTTATATCGATTTGTGTCAGATAGAGGATAAAATGCCTACTGGGCAAGCGTTTTCTGATAAAAAACAGATATTGCCTAAAAAATCGCAAGTTACCTGTGGCTGCTAATGCCGCTAGGAACTTCCTTCAGAGAACACGCATCAAAGGAGCCGAAGAAGCATGTTCACACACGTCAAGTCCACCATTAGACACATTGCGCCTGATAACTTACGCGGACGTAGTTTAATCAAGGTGGTCTATGTCGTGCTTGAGTCCCAGTACCAAAGCGCATTGTCGCAAGCGGTTCGCACGATTAACGCGAACAATCCTAACTTGGCGATTGAAATCAGCGGGTACTTGATTGAGGAACTCCGCGACCCAGAGAACTATGAGGAGTTCAAACGAGAAATCGAGAGTGCGAATATCTTCATCGCTTCCCTCATTTTCATCGAAGACTTAGCACAGAAAGTAGTAGCAGCAGTAGAACCACACCGCGATCGCTTGGATGTTTCCGTTGTCTTTCCCTCGATGCCAGAAGTAATGCGCCTGAGTAAAATGGGTAGCTTTTCTTTGGCACAGTTGGGTCAGTCAAAAAGTGCGATCGCCCAATTCATGCGGAAACGCAAAGAAAAATCAGGTGCGGGATTCCAAGATGGAATGTTAAAGCTTTTGCGTACCCTGCCGCAAGTGCTGAAATTTTTACCAATGGACAAGGCACAGGATGCCCGAAATTTCATGCTCAGTTTTCAGTATTGGCTAGGTGGTTCTCCAGAAAATCTGGAAAACTTCTTGCTGATGCTAGCTGATAAATATGTATTTAAAGGTTTAGAAAAACAGAATTTTGCACCTTCTACATACGAACAGCCGGTGGTTTATCCCGATCTAGGGATTTGGCATCCTTTGGCTCCCAATATGTTTGAAGATGTCAGAGAGTACCTCAATTGGTATACAGCTCGTAAGGATATTTCTAGCGATCTCAAAGATCCCCTAGCTCCTTGTGTCGGGTTAGTATTGCAACGCACCCACCTAGTTACAGGGGATGATGCCCATTATGTGGCAATGGTGCAGGAGTTGGAAGCATTAGGCGCGCGGGTATTACCTGTGTTTGCTGGTGGTTTGGACTTCTCCAAGCCTGTGGATGCTTTCTTCTACGAACCGACTACTAACATACAGTTGGTAGATGCAGTGATATCGCTGACTGGTTTTGCTTTAGTGGGTGGCCCAGCCAGACAAGACCATCCCAAGGCAATTGAGTCACTCAAACGCTTAAACCGTCCTTATATGGTGGCGCTACCCTTAGTATTCCAAACCACAGAAGAGTGGATGGATAGCGATTTAGGGTTACATCCAATTCAAGTAGCTTTGCAAATTGCAATTCCTGAATTGGATGGAGCAATTGAGCCGATAATTTTATCAGGTAGAGATGGAACTACAGGGAAAGCGATCGCACTGCGCGATCGGGTTGAAGCTGTAGCCGAACGCGCCTTAAAATGGGCTAACCTCCGCCGCAAACCAAAGCTTGATAAAAAAGTCGCCATCACCGTTTTCAGCTTCCCACCAGATAAAGGCAACGTTGGAACCGCCGCTTACTTGGATGTATTCGGCTCAATCTACGAGGTGATGAAAGCCCTCAAGAATAACGGCTACGACTTACCAGAGTTGCCAGAATCAGCCGAAGCGTTGATGCAAGAAGTCATCCATGACGCTCAAGCGCAGTACAACAGCCCAGAACTGAACGTTGCTTATAAAATGTCGGTTCCTGAGTATGAGGCGCTGACACCCTACTCTCAACGCTTAGAGGAAAACTGGGGTCCACCTCCTGGACATCTCAACAGCGACGGGCAAAATCTGCTAATTTATGGTAAGCAATTCGGTAACGTCTTCATCGGTGTCCAACCCACATTTGGTTACGAAGGCGACCCGATGCGGCTGTTGTTCTCCCGTTCAGCTAGTCCTCACCACGGTTTCGCTGCCTACTATACTTACCTAGAGCAAGTTTGGAAAGCTGATGCTGTACTGCACTTTGGTACACACGGTTCCTTGGAATTCATGCCAGGTAAACAGATGGGGATGTCTGGTGATTGTTATCCAGATAACTTGATTGGCTCAATTCCCAACCTGTATTACTACGCAGCCAATAATCCGAGTGAGGCGACAATTGCCAAACGTCGGAGTTATGCTGAAACAATTTCCTACTTGACACCTCCGGCAGAAAATGCTGGTTTATATAAAGGTTTGAAGGAACTCAGCGAATTAATTGCTTCCTACCAAACCTTGAAAGATAGTGGACGCGGTGTTTCCATTGTCAACAGCATCATGGATAAATGTCGGATCGTAAATCTGGATAAGGATATTGACCTGCCAGAAACCGATGCCAGAGACATGAGTATCGACGATCGCGATAATATTGTTGGCAACGTCTACCGCAAGTTGATGGAAATCGAGTCACGGTTGTTGCCTTGTGGGTTGCACGTCATTGGTAAACCACCAAGTGCAGAAGAAGCGATCGCAACTTTGGTCAATATTGCCAGTCTAGATCGTCAAGAAGAAGAACTTCAAGGCTTGCCCGGAATTATCGCTAACAGCATTGGGCGTAACATTGACGATATTTATCAAAATAGCGATCGAGGTATTTTAGAAGATGTCCAGTTATTGCAAGATATCACTTTGGCAACCCGTGCAGCAGTAACTGCCCTTGTGCAAGAGCAAATCGACGCTGAAGGACGAGTTTCTCTAGTTTCCCGGTTGAATTTCTTCAACATGGGCAAAAAAGAACCTTGGGTAGAAGCATTGCATAAAGCAGGTTATCCCAAAGTCGATGGCGCAGCCCTAAAACCCCTGTTTGAGTACTTAGAATTCTGCCTCCAGCAAGTTTGTGCCGATAACGAACTGGGAGCATTACTCAAAGGCTTAGAAGGTGAGTATGTTTTACCCGGCCCTGGTGGCGATCCCATCCGCAACCCAGATGTATTACCCACGGGTAAGAATATCCATGCACTCGATCCGCAATCCATCCCCACAACCGCAGCAGTCCAATCAGCCAAAATCGTTGTAGACAGGCTTTTGGCACGTAACAAAGCCGAAAACGAAGGAAAATGGCCAGAAACCATCGCCTGCGTCCTTTGGGGAACCGATAACATCAAAACTTACGGTGAATCCCTAGCGCAAATTATGTGGATGGTGGGCGTGCGTCCAGTTCCCGATGCTTTGGGACGGGTGAACAAGTTGGAATTGATATCTTTAGAAGAATTGGGACGCCCCAGAATAGATGTAGTAATCAACTGTTCTGGTGTATTCCGCGACTTGTTCATCAACCAAATGAACCTGCTAGACCAAGGGGTGAAAATGGCAGCTGAGGCGGATGAACCTTTAGAAATGAACTTTGTTCGCAAACACGCTTTGCAACAAGCTGAGGATATGGGGATTAATCTGCGTCAAGCTGCGACGCGCGTTTTCTCCAACGCTTCTGGTTCCTATTCGTCAAATATCAACTTGGCAGTAGAAAACAGCACTTGGGATA
This sequence comes from Nostoc sp. DedQUE04, assembly GCF_034530995.1. Classification (NCBI taxonomy): domain Bacteria; kingdom Bacillati; phylum Cyanobacteriota; class Cyanophyceae; order Nostocales; family Nostocaceae; genus Nostoc; species Nostoc sp. DedQUE04. The sequence goes on from NZ_JAVRCA010000020.1 coordinate 106,999, forward strand.
GCGAAGCCGAGTTGCAGGAAATGTATCTCAACCGGAAATCCTTCTCCTTCAATTCCGATAACCCCGGAATCATGGACGAATCCCGGCAGATTTTTGAGAGTACATTGAAAACTGCTGATGCAACTTTCCAAAATTTGGATTCTTCCGAGATTAGTTTAACGGACGTTTCTCATTACTTTGATTCAGATCCCACTAAGCTTGTGGAAAGTCTGCGCGGTGATGGTAAAAAACCAGCATCTTATATTGCAGATACAACCACAGCTAACGCCCAAGTGCGGACATTATCAGAAACCGTGCGCTTAGATGCGCGTACCAAATTATTAAATCCCAAATGGTACGAAGGGATGCTGTCTCATGGTTACGAAGGTGTGCGCGAACTCTCCAAGCGGTTGGTGAATACAACAGGTTGGAGTGCGACAGCCGGCGCTGTGGATAACTGGATTTACGAAGATACTAACGAAACCTTCATCAAAGATGAAGAAATGCAGAAACGGTTGCTGAACCTTAATCCCCATTCTTTCCGCAAGATTGTATCAACTTTGTTGGAAGTGAATGGACGCGGTTATTGGGAGACTAGCGAGGAGAATTTAGATCGTCTGCGCGAGTTGTACCAAGAAGTTGAAGACCGAATTGAAGGGATAGACTAGGCTATAACCGTGTAAATATGCCGAATGTAGAGACACAAAATCTCGTGTCTCTACATTTGCTTTGTTTAAAGGACGAAGTGAATCATTAGATTCAGTTAACCAACTATAAATACTTAAAAACTGGGAGACGGTTAAACGTATCCCTATTTTATTAAAACTTTACATAGTGTTTGTACAAACAAAATAAAAAATTTGTACTAAAAAGCAAAATTTTGTGCAAAAATCATTTTAGTTTGCAAATACAAGCGGTTTGTTTGCACAAACAAAAATGAATAATAAGGAGAAAAGTAGGTGCAGCAAGACTTTTTCATTTTAACGCTTAAGGCACTTGATCATCCTCAAGGGTTAGAGGTGATCAATGCAGTACGTCAGTTTCGCCAAGAGGTTCAAGCTTCAAAACAGGCAGATCCTTTGTTGAAGGTTAAAGCCTATGAGATAGCAAAAATGCGAGGCATTCGCACCCCTCAGCATATTAACAATATGACTAACTTTGAGCTTCAAGCATGGATTGAGCAACAGTCAGGTTAAAAATAATTGACTTTTCAGTGACATTATATTTTGCAAGGTTAATGTCACTGATATGCATTTAGCCTTAATACTAACTAGATCCAAATATTAGTTTTTGCAAAAAAAGCTACCAAATATTTATTCACACTCAACTTACTAAGAGGTTATCAATGTCTTCTGTTTCAGTAATTCCTTGTATACAAGGAAAAATGGGTAACACGGACTTCTACCAAGCAACTATGACTGCTAGTGATTTAGTACATAGGGTACGCGCCGCTAGCGAGCTAGATGAATGGACAACAATGAGCATTGAGGATCGATTACAACGTGACCCAGACATAAAAAGAATTAAGGAACAGATTGCTCCATATATTGCTGGATCGCAAGATCGCTTTTTCGGTGCAGTGATTGTTCTAATTTACAAAGGAGAAGTTATTTTTGAGAGTATCAAAGCTTTAAAAGCTAATATTCCTGCTGGCTATCAGTTAATAGCCGATAAGATGGGTTTCCTTACAATTGCTGGCTGTGCTTTAATTATGCTTGATGGTCAGCACCGCCTTCTTGCTCTAGAGATGGTAATCAAACCAAACCACGACAATCGTGTAGATGGAGTATGCCGTGAGGAAGTGCCAAACGATGATATTTGCGTCATTTTCATCCATCATGAAAGCAATGAAAAAACACGACGCATCTTCAACAAAGTTAACCGTTATGCTAAATCCACAAGTCGTAGTGACAACATTATTACTAGTGAAGATGATGGCAACGCAATCATTGCACGTAATTTACTCAATGAAGGAGCACCACTTGGCTGGAAGGTAAAAGGGACAAAAAACGAAAAAGAAGATATTGTAGAATGGAAAAATAACACTATTACTGCCCGAAGCGCAAAACTGACAACTATTAGTGTCGTCTACGAAACTGTGAAGCTCATTCTTAATGATAAAAACGTGTCACTTGGAGAAACGTCTCGCCCTTCTGAAGAGGATCTTGAGCAATATTATGAATGGGTTGAACAGTTTTGGAATATTGTTTTAGAAGGGCTTCAACCTTATCAAGATGCACTTCATAATACTAGTAAAATTCCACAAATGCGTAAGGATGACCAGCCTTACTCGCTGCTATTTAAGTCACTTCCACAAATTGCTTTATTCAAAGGTTTGATTGCTGCAACACGCAATGATCGTTTGAGTCTTCGTGAAGCCGTAAAACGAGCTAATACAATTGATTGGTCAATGTCTTCAAAAAATTGGACTAATGTGCTTGTAACTCCTAGTGGAACTATGGCTAGGGCGCAACAGGCTCATAATTTAGGAGGAAAGCTGATTGCCTACCTTATTGGTGCCGATAAAATGACAGAACAAGAAATAGCACAAATTCAACGAGAATATAGCAGCGCATATGGAGTCAATATTAATGACCCTAATATTAAATTGATGCCTTTACCTAAGCCTGTTGTAGAGCCAGTATCTGAAGCTGTAAAAGCTTCAGTCTAACTAGTTCTTTAATTGCTATCTTCACAACTCTAGCTTCATTTCCAAGGAACTACCAAAACTGTAGTTCTGTGGAAAATTAACTCAGAGTACAATCGCACTCACGCTTTTACAACAGGCGATCCCATTATTTTTGAGGTTTTCTACAAGGCGATAGCTTACTCTTCCACAATAAGTGATCGCTTTGTTTTTGAGGTTTTCTGCAAAGCGATCGCACTAACTTTTCCAGAACAGGCGATCGCTTTATTTTTGAGGTTTTCTGCAAGGCGACACCAAATAGCCCGTCGTAGACATCGCTCCTCATCAACTATCGAAGCACAGAAATAAAAGTAATTAATAAAACAACATGAGTATTATACTTAAAGATATAAGTATAATTTGTGATAACTTTAAAAACAAAAAGACCAGCCTCCCACAGCTGGTCTAAAAAATGTTTTTGCGTTGTCTTCTCAAGAGAGTTAAAACCCAATTGCGCGTTCCCAAAATGCAACGGGCAACTTTTCTTAACAATATTGTAACAGCCAACACAGATTTTTCCAGAATATTCATCAAAAAAAGATATAGGCAAAGCTTAAAAGCCTCTATCTATCAGGAGAATTTAGCAGATTGTAAGGTATAGATGGGAGAGATAAAGGGAGATAAGGGAGAAAATTTTACTTTGTCTCCCTTGTTCCTCTAATCCCAGCATCAGTCTTAACCGATCGATTTCAACTTGACAGACTACTGATGCTGGGAGCGATTTCTGCATCTGTTGAGGTTTCGCCCACACGAAGGATTTTAGCCCCCAATTGCTGCAATTTCATATCAAGTCGATCGTAGCCGCGATCGAGGTGTTGTAAACCCTGAATTGTGGTTTGTCCTTCTGCCGCTAGTCCGGCGATGACTAACGCTGCCGATGCTCGTAAGTCTGTACCTAATACTGGTGCGCCAGATAATTTTGGTACTCCTCGAACGAAAGCAGCATTGCCTTTGACACGAATATCTGCCCCCAAACGATTCAACTCTGAGGCATGACGCAAGCGATTTTCAAAGACGGATTCGTTAATTACGCTGTCGCCTTCTGCCACTGCTAGCAAAGCCATGAATGGTGCTTGCATATCTGTGGGGAAACCTGGATGGTATTGAGTTTCAATATCCGTTGCCTTAAGGGTTTCCGCTGGCAGAATGTGTAATTGGTTAGGCTTTTCATCAATTATTGTCACTCCAATATCCCGCAACTTGGCAATTACTGGGATGAGATGTTCTGGAGCCACTGGCGAGAGAAGAAGTTCTGAGCGGGTAATTGCTGCTGCTAGCAAAAACGTCCCAGCCTCAATGCGATCGGGAATAATGCTGTAGTCAACAGAATGCAACTTCGGGACTCCTTCGATAATAATTCTGCTAGTCCCCGCGCCCTTAATCTTCGCTCCCATCGCGTTACAGAAGTTAGCTAGATCGACTACTTCCGGTTCTCTGGCAGCATTTTCGATGATCGTTTCACCCTCTGCTAGGGTAGCCGCCATCATCAAATTTTCCGTAGCTCCAACGCTGGCAATGTCTAAGTAAATGTTCGCACCTTTTAATCTCCGGCTGCTGCCAGGGACGTAGGCATTACAAATGCCATGCTCAATTTGTACTTCTGCTCCCATTGCTTGCAGTCCTCGAACATGCAAGTCAACTGGTCTTGCCCCAATCGCACAACCGCCTGGTAACGGCATCTGTGCTACTCCCAGTCTTGCCAGAATGGCTCCAATGGCGAAAAAACTCGCTCTCAACTGGGTAACTAATTCGTAGGGAGCTTTTGATGTTTTAATGTCGCTGGCATTGATGTCTAAAATGTCACCTTGCCGGGTTAATTGCACACCCAAAGCCGATAACACCTGACCCATCCGCTCTACGTCCGCTAACAAAGGGACATTACGGATACGACAATCGCCCGGACACAGCAAGGCTCCAGCCATGATTACCAGTGCTGAATTTTTTGCCCCGCTAATTTTTACATGACCCCGCAAAGGATGCCCACCCCAAATTTGCAAGACTGAGGAGTCTGCTTCTGGAGTAATTTTGGCATCTGGTAAGATGGTAGAAGGATTAATAAGCTTACCTCCAAAAGTAATACGTATTTTATATGTTTGAAGTTGGTTTTGATTCTACAGTAAAGATTCAAAATGTCCACGTTTTAAAGCACTGTTTGGTATAAAAAAAATTTTTTTTTGGTGAAAATGCAGGCTGTAAACAAGCAATAGCAGGCTTTTTGAGATTTTTAAAAAATTTAAAAAAATAATCAATCAGCAGTAGTTTTAAGCAAAATTAAATACTCAGTAAAATAACTTAAGTATTCTCTAAAAATCAATGCTGTACTGTCGAGTTAATATTTTGATTCGACCTTGTACCTGAAAAACACGTTTCCAGTTAGAAACTTTTAAGTAGGCATTATGCTTTTACTTGACAAATGTAAAACATAACGCAATAATAAGAAATTGTCGATAAGCACAAATGCCAGCGGAACTGGCGGAATGGCAGACGCGCTAGATTCAGGTTCTAGTGCCGCAAGGCTTCCGGGTTCAAGTCCCGGGTTCCGCATACTATCTAAGTTAGGAGTTATAAGTTAAGAGTTATAAGTTGAAAAACAACTAAATTAACTTCTAACTATTAATTTCTAACTCTTAACTTTTTGATGTTGACCAGTTTACAGAATTCCCTAGTCAAACAAATTCGCAAGCTGCACTCCACCAAGGAGAGGCATAAGCAACGGTTATTTTTACTAGAAGGGACGCACTTGTTAGAAGAAGCTTGCGCGGTCAATTACCTGCTAGAAACAGTGTGTTGTACCCCAGATTGGCAAGTCGCCCATCCTTCGCTGTGGGAAGAAGCTTGTAGCCGATGCGATCGCGCCGAAATTGTCAGTAGAGAAGTTTTGGATGCGATCGCTACCACAGTCCAACCGGATGGTGTGGTGGCAACGGCAAAACGAAGCCAACGCCAAACTCAACTACCATTGACTGGTTTAGTGCTAGCTTTAGAGACGATACAAGATCCCGGCAACCTGGGTACGATGATTCGCACCGCCGCCGCCGCGGGAGCATCAGGGTTGTGGGTCAGTGGAGATAGTGTAGATTTAGATAGTCCTAAAGTTCTACGTGCTTCCGCAGGGCAATGGTTTCGCCTCGCAACAGCCGTAACCGAAGATTTAAAAGCGACAGTCCAACAAAGTCAGCAGGCAGGAATGCAGGTAGTGGCAACCTTACCCAATGCGACTTTAACTTATTGGGAAGTGGACTGGCGAAAACCCAGTATGATTTTACTGGGAAATGAAGGTGCTGGATTGTCAGCAGATTTAGCAGCGATCGCAGACCACCAAGTCAGAATTCCTTTGAGTCCTGGAGTGGAATCCTTGAATGTGGCGATCGCAGCCGCTTTAATGTTGTACGAAGCTCAACGGCAACTAATTTGTCAGTAATAAATTTTAACTTTTTACCCCAATTGGGTTTTTGTTATTTCTTCAAGATATTGTTCAATATCAGCAACTGCGTCCTCAAGAGCGGCTAAATCAATATCTATCAAGTCTTCATCGAGTTCGACTTCAGTGAAAGTACTACTATGCAGTTGGGGGATTTCTTCTTCCTCAGTCGAACTTTCTTGTAAGATATCCTCCAACTGTTCGAGGGACTGTTGAAATACTTGATCGGCAGCACGGCGCTGTTCTGGCTGATTTTGCTCCATAATATTAACTTGAAAATCCTAATTTACTGACTTAATTTTGATTCTAGTTCCTACAGATTTAAATTTTGCACTTATAACATCATAGTTGTGTGCTGTATCAACTTTAGCAATGGTTATCCAGAATATCGATAGCTGTCTCCAATTGCTAAGACGGGAGATTTATTGCCATGCTACGGGTACACTAAATCAAGTTTGGCTAATGTTTAGGCAAGTTTTATAAAACAGGTCTAATACTTAATTTGATAGACTATCCTAAATTTGAAATTATAAAAACTGGTAGCTCAGGGCTGATAACTAATTATGAGTGAAGCCTTATTCTGTATCGAAAATCTGCAAGTTGCCTATCCTGGGCGAAGTGGAGAAAAAACAAGCTGGGCGGTTGATGATGTATCTTTCACCTTGAAACCAGGTGAAAGAATGGGATTGGTGGGAGAGTCAGGTTGTGGTAAATCAACTATCGGACGGGCAGTAATGCGTTTACTACCATCCTCTAGCCGGATTGAGGGACGGGTGACATTTCAAGGACAGTCCGTGTTTGACTTGACACCTAATCAGTTACGGAAATTTCGGGGAGAAGCGATCGCCTTAATTTTTCAAGATCCCATGACACGCCTCGATCCGTTGATGACCATTGGTAAGCATTGTATCGAAACTCTCCAAGCGCACTCACCAGAATTATCAACGCGGGAAGCTAAAGAAAAAGCACTTGCTACCTTGGCAAAAGTGAATATTCCAGTCAGTCGCTGGAATCAGTATCCTCATGAGTTTAGCGGTGGAATGCGACAAAGGGTAGCGATCGCTTTAGCTTTACTTCTCAAACCCAAGTTTATTGTTGCCGATGAACCCACTACCAGTTTAGATGTCACTGTTTCCGCGCAGATATTGCAAGAATTAACTCGCCTGTGCGGTGAAGAAAATATGGGATTGCTGCTGATTTCTCACGATTTAGCAATGGTGGCTGAGTATTGCGATCGCATTGGCGTGATGTACAACGGCAAAATGGTCGAAATGGGTTCTACAGAAACCGTATTTAGGCAACCTCAACATGAATATACGCGATTGCTTTTAAAAGCAGCATTACATATTCAAGCAGTAACTGATAGTGGAGAATTGATAATTGCCAATGATGAAGAAAAGCAATTACCGATTATTAATCAGCAATCTCCAATTTTGAGTGTTACAGAACTCAAGCAACACTACACTATAGAACCTAATTTTATCGAACGACTGCTTAACACACAAGCACAGACAATTAAAGCAGTAGATGGAATCAACTTGGATCTTTATTCAGGAGAAATTCTCGGTTTAGTCGGGGAATCAGGTTGTGGTAAAAGCACACTATCACGAACAATATTGCAACTAATTCGTCCCACTAGTGGCAAAGTTGAGTTTTTAGGACAGGATTTAACTAAACTATCGCGTCAAGAAATTCGTTCCTCGCGGCGACAAATACAAATGGTTTTTCAAGACCCTCATGCTTGTCTCAATCCAGCAATGACAGTGGGACAAAGTATTGCAGATCCTTTATTTATCCACAATTTAGCCAATCCTGCCAAAGCAAAAGAACAGGTTTTGTGGATGCTAAATAAAGTTGGCTTAACACCGCCAGAAGTGTATTATGAGCGTTATCCATCGGATTTGTCTGGTGGGCAACAACAACGAGTAGCGATCGCTCGTGCTTTGATTACTCACCCGAAACTCTTAATCTGCGATGAACCAGTGAGTATGTTAGACGCCAGCGTTCAGTCGCAGGTGCTAGATTTGATGTTGCAATTAAAGGAAGAGTTTGAGTTAACTTATCTATTCATCACTCACGATCTTTGGTTAGCTCGATTTTTGTGCGATCGGATTGCCGTAATGAATGGTGGTAAAATTGTCGAACTTGGTTTGACAAAAAAGATTTTTGCCAATCCTCAGCACCCTTATACCAAAACTTTACTAGCTGCTGCTCCCTTACTAGCACGCGCTTAACTAAAAAACTTTCAGTAAAAAAACACCCCATCATAGTAAGGGCGTAAAGCTTTGCGCCCTTACAAACCTAGAAATAATTTTAAATAATTTATTTTTTGCAAGTCCCTAAATAAAATCAGAAATTAGAAGTTTTAAACTCCTAATTCCTCACTCCTAACTCCTAACTATCTTCCCTTTCCTCAACTAATCTAGTTGGTTCTCCACTCGAACTATAAAGTTCAACGAATCTTTTAAATAGCAATGCAGTCTCGTGATTTGAAGTTTTACTTAAGTTGAATAAACGCCCTATATTTTTTTCAGCTAAAGCTCTTAAATATGGCAAATCTTCAAATAGAGTCAAGCAAGAAGCAAAATGCAATATTATTTGTAATAATGGCTTTGGCCAGTCTAAGTCACTATAAATATCTATAAAAAATTGATGTTCTGAGTCATTTAACGGGAAAGCATGAAATATAACAATTATTCTTTTGTTATTGTAAACTGGGATACTTAGTTCAACAGTGTAAGGGGTGTGTAATATTAAATCCACCTCTACAATAGGTTGTCGCCAAATTCTCAAAGGATTAGCTGGTGAGTCTAATATTGTTTGAAATTTAATTATCCCACCAGTATTTGTGGGCTGAAAGTGGCTAATTTGAAAAATTTTTAGGTTGTTAAGGCTAAATTTATGAACTGTTTCCAAATGCTTTAAGCTCAATAGATGATATATTTGGCAAATATAAGGAAACGGTAAAATATACTCCTGGCTTATCATGTGGAGCTTTTTTATTTGAAGCTTATTAGCTTGAGTGCGATCCAGATATTCTTGATACTGGCTGGGGTCTAAATCATTACTATTGAAGCTTTCTTCCGGCTTTAGATATAACCAACTCACAAAAAAGAAAGAGGCTGTAAATAGCTGAAATATTTCTATAGGAGATAAATAACCATCGGCAAATGCGGCTATACTCCTATCAGTTATTCCAAAAAGCCAAGATGGAATCCCAAAAACCCAAATACTACTTTTTATTTGATCTATAAAAAGCGCTATTTCAACAACTTTTGAAATATTAGTATTTTGATTAATACTAAATTTGTTATTAATATTCAAACAATTAATAGACATAGTAATTTTGCTTAACTTTAATTAATTATTTTATATTAATTCTAAATAATAATATATGAGATCAACCTCTATCTTTAGCTATATATAACTTGTATTTATTAAATAGAATTGAAACCCAGCTTTTATTAGGATAACGACAAGTGTAATTTTTTGTTATGTAAAATCCTAAAAAATCTATGTGTTCACTCAGGATAGAATTATTTGTAATCTATCCTGCTAAAGGAATTGAGATATTATTTTCTGATAGAAAGCTTGGAGTAGAAAGGAGTATATAAATCTTCAGATAAAAATTTTATTTGTTCTGGGATGATAAATTTATCTATTTCTCTAGCATGAGTACTGAATCATGCTAGAGAAAGAAAAAGTTATAACTTAAAAAGTTTCTCTGTTAAATAAAATACATTAAGTAGGGTGTTGTAATTTTGCTCTAGTTATAACAGCAGTGGTGGCTTTTATAGTGGCGCATTGCATACTTGGTATTAAGGTTAGACATTATCTTATCTAAGGTAGACTATCCCTATCTGACAAAGTATCTGTGACAATTACGATAGAAACCGTAGAATTGCTATTATTAACACTGTATTATTCTTAAATATTTTCTGAAGATTTTTTCTGAGACGGTAGCAATGACCATTCGCCATGCGACTGAAACTGACTTGCCTGCAATTGTGGCAATTTACAACACTGCAATTCCTAGCCGCATGGCAACCGCTGACTTAGAACCAGTATCTGTGGAAAGTCGCCTTGCTTGGTTTAAAGGGCGATCGCCTTCACAACGCCCACTTTGGGTAATCGAAGTAGAAGGAGTAATAGCTGGATGGCTTAGTTTCCAATCCTTTTATGGGCGACCTGCTTATAGTAAGACTGCCGAAATTAGTATTTATATCACCCCTAGCTTTCATCGGTGTGGTTTGGGACGACAACTCTTAGCACAAGCAATTAGCGAAAGTCCTAGTTTGGGTATAAAGAGCCTAGTATGCTTCATTTTTGCCCACAATCAGCCCAGTTTAAAACTCTTTGAGACATTTGGTTTTCAACGCTGGGGACATTTGCCTAAAATTGCCGAACTTGATAGCGTTGAACGGGACTTAGTAATCATGGGGCTGCAAATTAGTAAACCTGTTGTTTAAAGCGATCGCTATTTTCTGAGACTTGTAAATTAAGTTTGGTAACAAATGATCTGAATTTATTGCCCGTAACCATTGCCATGATTCTCAGGTAATTCTTAGATAATTAGTAAGCGATCGCTTTTTTCTCATTTTTTCTAATTTCAGATTGTAGTCTAACCAAAATCCACTATTTTCAACTGTGTCTACAAACTAGTTGATTGAACTCGCTATCACATTACAAGAAAGATATTGTGTTAGGCTTTGAGCCTCCAAAAATGCCAGGACTTAAGCAATTGGCACAGTGCGATCGCTAGCCAGTAGTACATAGGACTTGCTGAAAAAGTAACAAAAAGCCTTGTGCTTTTAAATCTCCTGATTCATTGAGGAGCTTCATAGAGAAATAAAGCAACTAACTGGCATTGAATCATCTCAATGCTGTCAAGCCCGTCTTCAAAGAAATCATATTGCTTGAGTTATCTTAGTTTGGCTAAGACTGAAAAGTTTAGCTTATCAAACAGGTAAAACTATTTACAAGCTCAAGTACAATTTGCTTTCTAATTATTTAATTGAGCAACTAAAACGTCCAGATATTGCGATGTCTTCTGTGTAGTTTTTGGGTGCTCGGTGCGCTTCGCACACCATTGCTTGTGCCAGTTGCATAAGTCCTGAATGCGACATTACAATGACTTTGCAGTAGGATGATTTGCCTCTTTCTATTTAAAGTACAATCCTCATACTTAAATCTAACCACTTCGATTGAGTAATCGGCGCGCTGCTAGAAATATAGTCAACACCAGTTTCCGCCACAGCGCGAATCGTTTCCAAAGTCACATTCCCCGAAGCTTCAATTTTTACCTGGCTCTCTTGTTGGTGAATCAACTCTACCGCCTGGCACATTAGATCCAAAGGCATATTGTCTAGCATAATAATGTCAACCTTGTGCTGCAAAGCTTCTTTCACTTGCTCTAAACTTTCAGTCTCTACCTCTATAGTCAAGGGATAAGGAATCTGAGAACGAATACGGGTAACAGCTTCTCCAATTCCGCCAGCCGCAGCAATGTGATTATCCTTAATCATCACCGCATCATCCAACCCCATGCGGTGATTAATCGCCCCACCCAAAGCAGTCGCGTACTTTTCTAACAGTCTTAGCCCTGGCGTAGTTTTACGCGTATCCACCAACTGAGCAGGTAAATCAGCAATTTTCTCTACATATATATTAGTCAGCGTAGCAATTCCACTTAACCGCATAGCCAAATTGAGTGCGACTCGTTCCCCCATCAGCAGCGCATCCAGCGAACCATGAATTTCAGCTACCACCTGTCCCGGCTCACACCATGTACCTTCAGCTGCAACCGCCACAAAGCTAACTTTTTCATTCAAAATCTGAAACACCCTAGCTGCAACTGGTAAGCCAGCAATTATCCCTGAAGCTTTAGCCATCCATTTAGCAGAGCCTAGGGTCACATCTTCTACTAGTAGAGTATTTGTAGTGCGATCGCCCCTACCAATATCCTCCAATAACCAGCTACGCAAAAGAGGATCTAAAACCAGCCAGGGAGGCAAAACAGCAGAATTGCTCACAAATTTATTGTTTTCTTAGAGACTTCCAGCAATACTATAGCCTAAAACTCTTGCCATCCAAGGCTTTGATAGTGATGCAGAAGCAATCCAAAATATTTTGGGAAAAATAGTTGA